>CALGYO010000026.1 GCA_937934715.1 uncultured Desulfovibrionaceae bacterium
AACCGTTTTGAAAAACCGCCGTCGTCGCGAACAGAAGGGGGTGTCTATAGGAGCCTCGGGTCTTCGTCAACGTCTTTTTCGGCCCGGGGAGAAAAAAATCCGCAACCACCTGATATTTCAAGCATCAGGAATAGGCCACCGCGCCGGCTTCGGCCCAGAAATTGGTGAAGGGATCGCCCGAAAACACCTCAATGTAGACTGGCTGCGCGGGATTGCCGGGCGTTGGCCCGAAACAGGCGGCCAGCTCCAGGGTGGTCATGTTGAGGGCATAGGACAGCACGCTCGGGTAGTCGCTTTCGGCCCGGTAGATGGCCCCTGAGCTTTTGGCGACGCCGTCCGTTCCGCCGTAGGACATGACGTCCAGCACGTCCGCCATGTCCATGGTCCCCCCGTCCGCCAGCTTTTCGCCGAACAGGGAGACATAGCTCGCAAAGCGCAACTCGTTTGAGGCGCCCGCGTAATTGTCCGTGGTTCCGGGCAGGAAATTGGCGTTCACCGCGGCCACGGCGTCGGCGTACGGCCACTCGATCCCCTCGCGCAGGGCGGAATCCGCATAGCGCAGGCCCGCCGCGTCCGGGCGCTCCTGATCGGATTCAAGCACGGCCGCCACGGACTCGTCCGCAAGGATGGTCAAGAAGGAATGGGTGTATTCGTGGTTTTCGAGATATTGGGCCACCGCCTCCACGCTCCCCTCGGTCTCCAGGGCGTACCGGATGTCCGCGAGATAGGCGTCCCGGCCTTCGCAGGAGAAATAGCCCTGGTTCATGTCGCTATCGAGCACGGCGGCGGAGACATGGGCGCCGCTGAAGGACGAGGGCGTGAAGAGCTGGCCCAGAAAACCCATGCCGATGACGGAGTTGCCGTTCTCGCCGTTGTTGAACAGGGTCACCGCGTGCAGGGAGGACAGGGCCTCAAGGTCATACCAGTCGAGGTTGCGGCCCACGATGGTTTCGCCCGTGGCCGAGGAATCCCCATAGACGGCGCAGGCCGAACAGGCCGGATCGAGCACGTCGTGCACCACCTGGAACACGAGCAGTTCGTTTTGGGAAAGCCGCCCGTCGCCGAGTTCGTCCACGTCGTAGCTGAAGACCGCGCCCATCCCGGCGATCTCCTCGGCGTACCCGGCGGGCATGTCCGCCAGAAGCTCCTTGGCGTTGGCGATGAGGGTATCGAGGTCCGGCAGATCCTTGCCGCCTTCCACCGATACTTTCAGCAAGGCGTCCACGGCCGCCTCGTACCCGGGACAGGCGTCCACGATGGCCGCGGCGTACGCGGCGCCTGTCTCGTAATGCGAGCCCTTGGTGAAATCGAGTTCGACTTTATAATACAACCCATCGGTCCATTCCAAGGTGACCAGACCGGCGGAGCCATCAGCGGATTGAGCCATCGCGCGCTTCCTTGAAAGAGATTTGCGCAAATTTTATCCAACGCGGCGAACAGGGTCAACACGTACGGCGAGAAAGGCGGATATCTCCCGCAAAACACGACGATCCTTTTCCGCGCTCCCGAAATGACATGAAAAAAGCCGCCCGAAGGCGGCTTTTCGCAAACGATCAAGAAAGGGTCGGGGTCCCCCTCCGGTCTCAACCCGCGCTTTCGGCGGGTTCCTCGGCCGGGGCGGGCTTTTTCTTTTCCTTGCCGAACATGGCCGCGGCCACCACGCCGATCTCATAAAGCACGATCATGGGACCGGCCATGAGGCACTGGCTGATCGGATCGGCAGGGGTCAGGATGGCGCCCACGATGAAGGCCAACAGGATGGCCCAACGCCTGAACTTGCGCAGGCTTTTGGCGGTGACCAGCCCGAGCCTGGCCAGAAAGAACAGGAACACCGGCAGTTCGAAAACCATGCCGAAGGCGATGAGCATCATGGTGGCGAAGGAGAAATAGCTGCTGATGGTGGGCATGATGGTCACGAAATCCCCGGCGTACTCCACGAAGAACTTGAAGCCGAAGGGGAAGACGAAGAAATAGCCGAAGGTGGCGCCGCCCACGAAGAAAAAGGCCGAGGCGATGGCCACGGGCAACACCATGCGCCGCTCCTCCCGGTAGAGCCCGGGAGCGACGAATTTCCATATCTGATAAAAAATATAGGGACTTGCCACAAAGACGCCAGCCACGAGCGACATCTTGAGCACGGTGAAGAACTGCTCGGGCAGGGTGGTGGCGATGAGCTTGCTTTGGGGAGGCAGCACGTCGAGCAGCGGTTGCAAAAGGATGGCCAGAAGCCGTTCCGCAAAGGCGTAGCAGGCCAGAAAGCCCGCGCCCACGGCGATGAGACAGCGCACCATGCGCTTTCGCAGCTCTTCCAGGTGAGCGAGCAGGGTCATCTCCTGGGCGGGCTCGCCGGCGCCGCCCGCCCCGGCCGCAGCCTGCGCGGACGCCTCGGGAGCGGCCTGTCCGGGCGTCTGCGGAGCGGTTTGCCCGTGCGGCGCAAGCGGCGCCTCGGGCGCCCCCTCCTCCGCGCTCACGGGCGTCTTTGCGGATTCGTCGCTCATGCGGTCTGCTCTTTGACGGAAGCGGGCTTCTCGGCGCGGGGGGGCAGTCCGGACCCCAGGTCAACCAGAAGCGGGCTCGCCACGAAGATGGAGGAATACGTTCCGGTCACGATGCCGATGAGCATGGCCAGGGCGAAATCATGGATCACGCCGCCGCCGAAGAGAAACAGGCACACGATGACCAAAAGCGTGGTGCCCGAGGTCAGGATGGTGCGCGACAGGGTCTGGTTGATGCTTTCGTTGATGACTTGCTGGAAGGTTTTGTTCTTGCCGTGTTCCTTCAAATTTTCGCGGATGCGGTCGAACACGATGATGGTGTCGTTCAGGGAGTAGCCGAGGATGGTCAAAAGAGCCGCCACGATGGTCAGGTCGAACTCCTTGTCCATGAGCGAGAAGATGCCGATGGTCATGAGGATGTCATGAATGTCGGCCACCACGGCCCCCAGGGCGAATTTCAATTTGAGATACCAGCACAGGATGATGGTCACCCCGAACAGCGCGATGATGACGTAGCTTGTCGGCGCGCCGAGAAGGTGCAGGATATAGACGATGAAGGCCAGGGCGCCCGCCATGATTCCGGCCGCCATCCATCGTTGCTCGAAGCGCCCGGAAATGTAGATGGCGATGAGCAGCACGGCGTAGAAGATGGCTTCCAGGGCTTTGGAGCGCAGGTCCGCGCCCACCTTAGGCCCGACCATTTCCAGGCGCTGCATCTCGAAGCCGGAATCCGGGAAGGCGGCCTTCATGGTCTTGTCCACGTCGGCGCGCACGCCTTCCTGGGTGACGTCGTCGCCCGAAGCCCGGGCCAGATACTCGTTGTCCCCTTCCTGGCCGAAACGCTGGACCACCAGGCCCTGCAACCCGACCGGATCCAGGGCTTTCTTGATCTCGGCCACGTCCATGGACTTGGCGAATTTCATCTGGATGGTCAAGCCGCCGGCGAAGTCCACGCCGTAGCGCAGGCCGCCCTTGGCCGCGATGGAGACGATCCCCGCCAGGATGATCACGGCGGAGATGGCGTAGCCGATCTTGCGGAATTTCAGGAAGTCGAAGTTGGTATCCGGTTTGATAATCTCAAGGCCCATCACGTCCCCCATGTTCTCGCGGAAGCGTTTCGTCCCGCGTTTGGCTTGCAGAAGATACGGCCGCGTTGCGCGATCGGGCGGCCGGGCGTCGCCAGGACCGGGCTGCCCCGGGCTACGCCCAAAAGAAGTGGACGTTCTCGCATTTTTTGCGGGATTGTCAAGATGGACCAGGTCTGGCGCGACCCGGGCGGTCCGGCCTGCCCGCCGGGTCCGCGGACGCTAGAGCCATTTTTTCTTCAGAAACACCCAGACCCCGATCAGCGACAAGACCAGGGCGCCGACCATGACGATGATGAACGCGTTCATGGAATGCTGAAACGGCAGTTCCACGTTCATGCCGTACATGCTGGCGATGAGATTCGGGATCATGAGAATAATGGTCACGCTGGTCAAAAACTTCATGACCGTATTCACGTTGTTGGAAATGACCGAAGCGAACGCGTCCATCATGCCGCTTAAAATGTTGCTGTAGATCTTCGTCATGCGAAGGGCCTGGAGATTCTCGGTGATGGCATCGTCCAAAAGATCCTTGTCCAGTTCGTCCAGGCGTATGATGTCAGCCCGGGTGATCCGCGCCATGACGATCTCATTGGCCTGGATGGAGGTCATGAAGTAGACGAGGCTCTTTTCGATGTTCATGAGCTTGATGAGCGCCTCGTTCTGCATGGACTCGCGCAGGTCCGTCTCCAGGCTGTTGGTCTTTTTGTTGATTTCCTTCAAGTTCTTCAGGAATTTTATAGCCGTGTGCAGGAATATCTGGATGATGAAGCGGGCCCGGTCGTGGATGATGAAGTTCTTGATGCGCAGCTCGATGAAATCGCGCAGGATCTCGCTCTCCTGCTGGCACACGGTGATGAGCGCGTCTTTTTTGACGATGATGCCGATAGGCGTGGTGGTGAAGGGAATCTCGTCCTCGTCGTCCTTGGCGCGTACAGGGGTGTGCAGGATGATCATGCAGCAGTCATCTTCGATTTCGATGCGCGCCCGCTCGTCGATGTCCAGAGGGTCGGCCAGGAAATCCGCCGGCACGTTCAACTGCTCGGCCAGGGCGCGGATTTCCGATTCGCCCGGGCCGACGACGTTGATCCAGCAGTCTTCCTCGACATGGGGCAGCTCGACCAGCTTCCCCCCGATTTTCTTGTAGATCGTGATCATGGGCGCCTCGTATTCGCCTCACCCCGTCCGCTTGCGGGCCAATGCGCCGCGTGGTCGCGCGGTCGCGCGGTCCTGCGGACGCGCCGAGCCGGGAAGCGGGCGCAATATGGGCCCCGGCCGTTTCTGGCGCAAAAGGGACGGGCGTTCGCGTATGTCGTTGATCCGCCTTGGCGGAGGGCGCGGCGCATTCCCGCCGGGCTAAGGGGGAGACGGCGGCGGTCCGCCGTTTCCCGGGCCTGAAGACCTTCCGGGCGCCTTGCGGCGTCCCTTCTGGAAAACGGCGGAGCGTTTTCCGGAAAGGACAAGGCGATAAACGCATTCTCCTCGATGTTTTTCCGGGATGCGTTACGGGGCTTGCGCGCTATCTGCGCGTCCCCATCAGGTTCTCCACGCTACTTGGGCTACTGGGGCTACTAGGCAGGGGCAGCCGCGCGGCGAAGCCGGGCCAGGGACTCAGTCCCCGGAACCGCTCCTCGCGCGGCTTGAGAGGGTCGGGCTTCCTGACGGCGCGGGAAGCCTCTTCGCCATCGGCCCGTTGGGTCAGGGCCTGGACGCCGCTCGCCAGGCACAATTCGCCGCCTTTGACGCACAAAAGGACGAAGAGCGCCGCAAATACGATAAGCTTGAACATGTCGCTCACCGGCTTCTCCCCGGGATGCTTCCTCCGTGGGCGGAGGCGTTGTCCAGCCGCGGCGGGAACGAAAAAAGCCCGCCGTGCACGCCGTTACGCAAATACCTTTTGGCCTTAAACGCATCCGGAGGCTTTTGCAACGCCTGATAAAAAAATTAACCGAATTTTAACGGAAATCCACGGGGTTGCTCGAAAAAACAGGGAGTTGCGCCGTGCGTCTCCCGTGCGGGTCGCAAGGCGCCGGGAGGCGGACGGACCGCCTCCCGGTTTGTCATCTAGCGCAGATATTTGAGGAATTCGCTGGAAGGCGTCATGATCATTCGCGTATTCGCGGAAAAACTGTTCTTGTAGGCGTCGAGGCTTCGAATAAAAGCGTAGAAATCCGGTGACTTGGACAAAGACTGGGCATAGATGGACGTGGCCTGGGCGTCGCCTTCGCCGCGCAGGGTCTCGGCCTTGCGCTGGGCCTCGGCCAGAATGACCACCCGCTGCCTGTCCGCGCCGGACTTGATCTTTTCCATCTCCTCGCGGCCCTCGGACCGGTAGAGCTTGGCCTGGCGGATGCGCTCGGCCCGCATGCGCTCGAAGATGGCCTGCTCGTTTTCAGGGGGCAGGTCGGTGCGTTTGATGCGCACGTCCACCACCTCGATGCCGTAGGGCTTAAGCAGGGCGTTGGATTTTTCCGTGACCATGGTCATGATTTCCGGGCGCTTGGTGGAAACCAGCTCGATCAGGGAATACTGGCCGATAACCACCCGCAGTTCGGCGTAGATGATGTCGTCGAGCCGGGCCTGGGCCTGATGCTGGGTGCGCAGGGTCCGGTAGAACTGCAGAGGGTTGATGATGCGCCATTTGGAATAGTTGTCCACCACCATGTTCTTCTTGTCCTTGGTCAGGACCTCGGCCGCCTTGGCGTCGTAATCGAGCAGCCTGGAATCGAAGAAGATGACGTTTTGCACGAACGGCAGCTTGGCGTGGAGTCCCGGGCCGAGCGCTTCGCCCATGGGCTTGCCCAACTGCAGCAGGATGGCCTTTTCGGTCTGGTTCACCACGAAGAGGCTCTGACTCACGGCCACGACCAGGACGATGAGAACGACGCCCAGAATCATCGTTGATCTTTTCATTGGGCGCCTCCGTTTTGCTGGGCTTCCTTGGGCGCCTGGGTCTGCCCCTTGGCCGAACCAGCCCGCTGGCCGAAGCCCTCCAGAGGCAGATACGGGACCGCCTGCTTCAGCGCCTCGTCGCTCATGATGATCTTTTCAAGCGAGGGATTGGACAGGACGGCCTCCATGGTTTCCAGGAAAAGCCTCTCCCGGGTGATCTCCGGCGCCTTGGAATATTCCTCGAACATGGCCAGGAAACGGGCGCTTTCGCCCTTGGCCTTGAGGACCTGCTGTTCCTTGTAGGCCTGGGCCTCGTTTTCCATGGCCGCCGCCCGGCCCCTGGCCTTGGGGATGAGGTCGTTCAGATAGGCGTCGGCCTCGTTCACGAAGCGGACCTTGTCCTCGCGGGCGCTGGCCACGTCCTTGAAAGCGTCCACCACTTCCTGGGGCGGATGCACGTCCTGGAGCTGGACCGCGATGATGTCTATGCCGGAATCGTAGCGATTGAGCATCTTTTGCAAAAGCTCGTGCGTCTTGTTCTGGATCTCCAGCTTGCCGGTGGTCAATGCGGAATCGATGTTATCGTCGCCGATGACCTCGCGCATGGCCGCTTCGGCCGCGCTTTTCACCGTGGCGTCGGGATCCGCTATCTTGAACAGGTAATCCACGGGGTTGCCGATGCGGTATTGCACGATGAACTGCACGTCCACGATGTTCTCATCGCCCGTGAGCATGAGCGACTCTTCCGGCACGTTGCGCACCTGCGACGCCATGCCCGAACGGTCGACCATGGAGCGCATGCCGATTTCCACGCGCTTCACCTGGGTCACCTTGGGGGTCTGGACGGTTTCAATGGGAAACGGTAAGTGGTAATGCGGTCCCGATTCGGTGGTGTAGGCGTAGGCGCCGAAGCGCTGCACCACGCCCACCTCGTCGGGTTCGACGATATAGACGCCGCTGACGAGCCACAGGACGGCCAGCGCGGCGGCCAGTATCTTGGGCCCCCCGGGGATTTTTCCCCGCAGATCCTTGATACGCTTGAACTCGTCGCCGAGCTTGTTGAAATCCGGAGGGGGCGGAGAGCCCTGCCTGCGCCGTTGATCTTGAAGTTTTTCCCAGTCCCAGTTCATTGAGGCGAAATAGGCAAGATACGCCGCAAGGTCAAGCCGAGCTCCCCAAGCCTGGGACCCAATCCGTTCGCGCCCCGCGCGGAACATGCCGAAAATGGAGGATGCGTGAAGCCGATATCTCCCGGAGTCTTCCGGGCTTATGACGTAAGAGGCGTGGTCGGCCAGGACTTCGACCCCGAATGGGTCGAAACCCTGGGCAAGGCCTGCGGAACGTATTTTTTACGAAAAGGCCTCTCCCAGGCCGTAGTGGCCCACGATTGCCGCAAGAGTTCCCCGGAGTACCAGGCCCGGATCGTGGCGGGACTGCTTTCCACCGGCGTGGACGTGGTTTACTGCAACATGGTCCCCACTCCGGTCTTCTATTACGCGGTCAAACATCTGGATCGCCGGGCCGGAGTCATGGTCACGGCCAGCCACAACCCGCCAGAATTCAACGGCTTCAAGATCTGGTGCGGGGAAACCACCATCCATACCGATGAAATCCGGGCCATCTACGAAATCATGGCCGCCGGGATTTTTCCCGAGGGCCAGGGCGTGGCGACCGAGCACGACATCGTCCCGGCCTATCTCGACGAGGCCGTTTCCGGGATTTCCCTCGCCCGGCCTCTCACCGTCGTGGTGGACGGCGGCAACGGGGCGGGCGGGCTCATCTGCGCCGAGGCGCTCTCGCGCGCTGGCGCCGCGGTGGTCCCCCTTTTCTGCGAGCCGGACGGCGATTTCCCCAACCATCATCCCGATCCGGTGGTTGAGAAGAACGTGGGCGAACTCATGGCCGCCGTGGTCCGCGAAAAGGCGGATTTCGGCGTGGGCCTGGACGGCGACGGCGACCGCCTGGGCGTGGTGGACGAGACCGGCCGGCTCATGTACGGCGACCAGCTTCTGGCCATCTACGCCCGGGACCTCCTGGCCGTCCGCCCCGGGGAAACCGTCATCGGCGAGGTCAAATGCTCCCACCTCATGTATGAGGATATCGCCGCCCACGGCGGCAAGCCCGTCATGGGCGCCACCGGGCATTCCCTGATCAAGTCCGAAATGAAACGCACGAACGCGGCCCTGGCCGGAGAAATGAGCGGTCACATGTTCTTCGCGGACCGCTACTACGGTTTCGATGACGCGACCTACGCGGCCCTGCGCATCGCCGAGATCGTCTCCAAAAGCGAGGTCCCCGTGGGCCGCATGCTCGACGACTGGCCGAAAACCGTGAACACCCCGGAAATCCGGGTGGACTGCCCCGAAGCGGTCAAATTCAAGCTGGTGGAACGCGCCAAGGCCTATTTCGGCGAGCGCTACGACATCATCGACGTGGACGGCGTACGCATCGCCTTCCCGGACGGCTGGGGGCTCATGCGGGCCTCCAACACCCAGCCCTCCCTGGTGCTGCGCTTCGAAGCCCAGTCCGAAAAGCGCCTGGCCGAGATCCGGGCCCTGATCGAAGAACCCCTGGCCGCATGGATCGAGGAATTCGGCGGGGACAAGGCCTGATCCGGCCCCGCCGCCCTCCCGGACGCCCCTTTTGCCCGGGACATGCATAAAAAACGGCGTTCTCCCTCACGTGCGAGGGAGAACGCCGTACTCTTTTACGGAAAAACCGCACGCTTTCTTTTTTTCCCGCCCCGGCTAGTGGGTCACGGACTCCTTGACCCGCCAATGGCCTTCGGGCGCCTGCAGCAGGCGCATCCCGCCAGGGGTTTTCAGGCACAAAATGAGCGATCTGCTTTTTTCCACCCAAAAGGCCCGCAGGGTCGTCTCGGAGCCGCTTTTCCTCGCGCGCGCGGCGTCCTGCAAGGCTTCTCCGGCCAGTCCGCGCAAGGATTCCAGCACGGACTCGGAAACGTAGAGGTCTTCGAAGTCGAGCTCATTGACGGCGGCCCCATCCAGGTGCAGGGAAGCCTTGATCCGATCCAGGGACGCCTGGTCGAAGGGATCGGAGATATCGGCGAACCCGGCGGCGTTCACAGCGCTTTCTCGCGTAGTCATGGCGACGCCTCCTTGCGGGAGACGATGCCAGAACCGTGCCAGCCGGGACCCGCAATCCTGAACCGCTTCGGGACCTTGTTCCGAAAAATGCCGCCCGGCGGGATTGGCGCTCCAAAATGGGGATGTTCCAAGACGGCGCCGCCAGCCTGGCGTCAGGATCTCGAAAACCATGCCCGCTTTTTACAAAAAACAGCGGCATGGCTCCCGACGCTGGCTCGCGCGCAGGCCGAAGGCCCGGCTCTAGAGCGGAGAAGCCTCCCCGCAAAGCTTGGCCAGAAAAGCCCGGATCCGTTCCTCTTCGGACAGATCGCCCACGATCCGGCGCCCCCGAAGGGAAGGCGGCGGCGCTAACGCCGGGACCGCCCGCACCCCGTCCGCCTCGGCGCGTTCCGGAGAAACGGAAACATCTATTATTTCGAGAGAATACTTGTGGGACCCCGCGCCGTCCAAAACCCGGCGCACGGTTTCCTCGACCTTGCGGGACGCCCCGCGGCGGCCCGAAACATACAATACGAACGCGTCCAGCCGTTCCTTCATGCCCTCGTCTTCCCCCCGCCTTGTGCGGCCTGTCGCTCCTGTGCAATATTAATGCATTGAATACGCCATTTTACGTCATTTCTACACAGGAGGGCTTTTTCCATACCCGATCCCGGGACCAATGAAAAGCCCCGCGTTGCCCGCCGCCCCGCTTCGGGATACCTTGCGCCCCAGGAGACAGACATGATCGAACAACTCAAAGCCTCGGCGGGATCGGGCAAGACCTTCGCCTTGACCCGGCGCGTGGCCAGCCTCATCCTGGGCGCCACGGCGCAGAGCGAACCCGCCGCCTGCGGCCGCCGCCCGGGCGACGGCTACGACGCCTCGGAAATCCTGGCCATCACCTTCACCAACAAGGCCGCCGCCGAAATGCGCGAGCGCGCGCTCAGCGCCCTCAAGGAGCTGGCCCTGTCGACGCCACGGGATCAGGAGGGCGTCCGGCGCCGGGCCAAAGCCGTCCGGGAGCTCGAACGCATCCTCCTTCACGCCCGGGTCCTCAACATCCGCACCATCGACAGTCTCTTAAACCGCGTGGCCAGGCTGTTCGCCCTGGAGATGGGCCTTTCCCCGGATTTCGAAACCATCTTCGCCCAGGCCGAGTATTTCGACCCCCTGTACGACCGCTTCTCCGCGGAACTGGACGAGAGCGGCCCGGCCCGGCGCGCGCTGTTCGAACAGGCCGTCTCCTCCATGCTGCATGTGGAGCGGGTTCCCGGCTTCTGGATCAGAAACGCCCTCAAGGAGCGGCTCTTCACGGTCTTCGCCCACCTGCTCGAACATCCGGACGACGCGCCCGACGCCGCGCCCGAGGACATTCTGGCCATGGCCGAAAGGGATCTGGGCGCCCTGCGTCTGGCCGCCGAAGCGGTGGCGGCCGGGATAGAGTCCAGCGGCGCGGAGCCGGTGGCCAATTTCACGGCGTTTCTGGCCAAGATCGCCCGGGTCGAGGGCTTCGGCCCCCTGCCGGATTCGACCTACGGCCGCAAGGAATGCCTGGCCGATTGCCTGAAAAAAGCCTCCAGGGACCGCATCGGCCCGGCTGAGGAAGCGGACTACGCCGCCCTGCGCTCGCTCTACGCCCGGTGCGGAAACAATCTGCCCGTCCTGAAATCCGCAGCCTCCTTCCTGCCCTTCGCCGCCCTGGCCCGGGAGTTCGCTGAGCTTTTCGAGCGCCAGGCAAGGGAGCGCGGCTTTCTGCCCGCCTCCCTGTGCCCGGCCAGGGTCAGGGAGCTGCTGTCCCTTGGCGGCGCGCCGGACGCCTGGTGCCGCATGGGCGCACGGCTTTTTCATCTGCTCATCGACGAATTCCAGGACACCAGCATCGCCCAGTGGGAGGCCCTCGAAATCCTGGCCGAGGAATGCCTGGCCAAGGGCGGCAGCCTGTTCTACGTGGGCGACGTGAAGCAGGCCATCTACGGCTGGCGCGGGGGCGAGGCGGAACTGTTCGACGCGGCGCCCGAGCGCTCGGGACTTACCCGGCAGGCCCCCCTTCGCCGCAACGAGCTGCCCTGCAACTGGCGCAGCGCCAAGGACGTGGTGGCATTCAACAACGCCTTTTTCACCGCCCTCGGCGGACCGGCCGCCCCGGCCGTGGCCGAGGCCATGCTCCCCGGCGCCCCGGAGTCCCGGCGCCGGGACTTCGCCGATCGCATCCGGACCGTGTTCGCGGGCGCCGCCCAGGACCTGCCCAAAGGCCGCCCGCCGAAAGCCGGAACCGTGGTCCTGCATCCCCTGCCCGGGGACGACGCCGGGGAGCGGGACGAAAACGTGCGGGAGGAACTCGTCCGCCTTCTTTCCGAAGACGTCATCCCCCGGCGCGGCCCGGGCGCGGCGGCCATCCTCACCCGCAGCAATCCCCAGGCCGCCCAGGTCAGCTCCTGGCTCATCGAGGCGGGCATCCCCGTGGTCACGGAAAATAGCCTCCTTCTGGCCGACCACCCGCTCATCGCCCAATTGGCCGCCTTCCTGGCCTTTCTGGACTACCCTCCGGACAACCAGAGCTTCTGGCGGTTCGTAAGCGGCCGGGAGCTTTTCGGCGAGGCCGCCGGTCTTTCCCGGGAAACCCTGCTCGACTGGCTGTGCGGCGTGGCCGGGGGCCGCCCTCTCTACGCCGCCTTTCGCGAGGATTTCCCCGAGGTCTGGACCCGGCTCATACGGCCCTTCGTCCGCCAGGCCGGACTGACCAGCCCCTATGACCTGGCCTTCGAGATCCTGTGCGCCTACAAGACCTTCGTCCGCCGCCCCGGGGACGAGCCGTTCCTGCGGCGCTTTCTCGAAATCTGCCACCTGGCCGAGAAAAACGGCCATATCTCCCTCGCCGCCTTCGCCGACTTCTGGAGGGCCCAGGGCGCCGGGGAAAAGGCGCCCCAGCCCGAAAACCTGGACGCCGTGCGCGTCATGACCATCCATAAATCCAAGGGCCTGGAATTTCCCGTGGTCATCCTGCCCTTCCTGCATTTCCACACCGGTCCGGCGGAAGGCCTCGAAGCCATCGCCCTGGACGGCAAGACCGCCCTGGTCCCCCTGCGCAAGGAACTGGACGAGTCCTACTGGCGGGCCCTGGCCAACAGCCGTCTGGAACAGCTGGACGTGCTCTACGTGGCCTTCACCCGGGCGGAGCTGGAACTTTTCGCCTTTGTTCCCCAGAACCGGAAGCTTGTGGAGAAAAACCCCGTGCTGCGGGCCGTCGGCGCGATTTTCGAGTCCATGGGACGGCCCATCGGGGAGGAGCCCATCGTTTTCGGCGCCGTCCCCGCGCCTCTTGAACGCGCCGCCGCCGAAACGCCCCCGGACGCGGCGCCCGTCTGCGCGCCCTGCCGCGCGCCGCTCCCCTCCCCCGAATCCGGCGAAGAGGCCGGGGCCATACCGCCGCCTCTGGCCTGGATCCCCAGGCTCAAGGTTTACCGCAACGCCGTACGCGATCTGCGCCAGAGCCTGACCTTCACCGAGAAAAAGCGCGGCGTCCTGGCCCACGCGGCGGCCGAACGCTTTCAGGCCCTCCTGGCGGACGGGCGGGAGCTCTCCGGGGCCAGGGACTGCGCCCTGGAGGCGGCCCTTCTCGACGCGCCGCCTGATGAAAGCCTGCGCGAAACCCTGCGCCGGGACCTCGCCGCCATGCTCGACTGGCTGGCCGCCCAGCCCGGATTCGAGGAATACCTGCGAAAAGGCCTGGCCGAACGCGACATCCTGGACGCCAGGGCCGAAAAACGCCGCCCGGACCTCCTGGTCCGCCTGCCGGAGAGGACCGTGATCATCGACTACAAGACCGGCGCGGCTTCTGAAGAGCACGCGGCCCAGGTCCGCCGCTACCTTGCCCTGGCAGGCGCCCTCCCCGGCGCCCCCCGCGAGGCCGTCGGCTACCTCGCCTACCTGGATCAAAGGACGCTTCGCGAAGTCCGCCCGGAGGCCTCATGAACGCGGCCGTGCGCATCATTCCCTGGACCAGGCCCTTTTTCGAAAACGCCGCCGCCTACCTGGCCGCGCGCTTTCCCGAAGGCTTCGAACACGTCCTGACCGTCTTCCCCCACCGCCGGGCCGGGCGCTACCTGACCGAGGCCTTTTCCCGCATGGAAGACCTGCAAAAGCCCATGCTCCTGCCCCGGATCGTTCCGGTGGAGGAATGGCTGTCCTCACTGGGCGAACGCCTTTTCGAAAGGCCCCCCCGCCTGCTCGGCCCCCTGGACCGGGCCGGGCTGCTCTTCGAGATCATCCGGGACCTGCGCGGCGCCGTGGGCGGCCGGGCGGCCGAATTCCCCGATGATCTGGCCGCTTTCTTTCCCTGGGGCATGCGCCTGGCCGCCCTGTGCGAGGAGCTTTTCCGGCAAAACGTCCCCGCCGCGGACGTGCTCTACGCGAGGGACCAGGTCCTGCCCCAGGCCGCCGCCATCCTGGAAAACCTCGGGGCCATCCACGCGGCCTACCGGGAACGCCTTTTGGCCGATGGCGCCGCCACCCCGGGACTGTGCCAGGCCGTGGCCGCCGAAAACGTCCAGGAGGCCGTCCGGCTCGCATCAAACCTCTCCATCGTCTCCTGCGGCGCCTACGTCATGTCCGGAGCCGAGGAAACCGTATGCCGCGAACTGTTTCGCCAGGGAAGCCTGGAGTTTCTCTGGCACGCCGACCCCATGCTGGCCGGGCGGCCCGAAAAGGCCCATTTCGCCTGCCGTGAACAAAGAGATTGGCTCGCGGACTGGAACATCCGGGCCGAAATGGCCCCGGGCTTCGAAGACGCGGCGCATGACGGCCCGGGCGCGGGCGGCGCGCCCCCGCCCTGCCTCCCCGTCATGCGCTTCTATGAAGGCTATGACCTGCATTCCCAACTGACCGCCCTGGTCGAGGAGCTTTGCGCGGCCGATAGCCTGGAAAACAGCGCCATTGTCCTGCCGGACACGGGCATGCTCATGCCCGTGCTCCACCACCTGCCCCACAAGGACGTGAACATCTCCATGGGCTACCCCCTGGCCCGCTCCTCCCTGGCCCAGCTGGTGGAAACCCTGCTCGCCCTCCAGGAATCCCGGCTGGACGAAAAACGCTACTACTGGCGCGACGTCCTGGCCCTTTTTCGCCACCCCTACCTCAAGATGCTGCGCCTCGGCGAAGCCGAGCCCCTGCGCGCCCTCTTCCACGGCTGGGAAGCCCTGGTCCGCGGCGGCGGCAAATACCTCGACCCCTTCGCCCTGCCCATGAGCCTGCCGGACGCGGATACCGGCGAGCCCGCCGCCGATCCCGAGGCCCTGGCCGTTCTCGTCGCGCGCCTCACGGACGCCTGCTTCGCCGGTTTCGCCCGCGCCCGCTCCCTGCGCGGCCTGGGCGAGGCCCTGGCCGGACTGTGCGACCTGCTTCTCACCGAGGAATACTGCGGCGACGTCTGGGAACGTTACCTCATCGACGCGGAATGCCTGTTCCGCCTGGCGGACGCCGTCATCCCCGCCCTAAGCGGCGCGGCCGTGGGCGCGGAAATCCTCCCCCGCTCCGCCCTCTTCGCAGCCCTGCGCGGCCTGCTCACCGCCGAACGCGTGGCCTTCGAGGCCGAGCCCATCGCCGGACTCCAGGTCCTCGGCATGCTGGAAACCCGACTCATGACCTTCAAGACGGTCTACGTCCTGGACGCCGTGGACGCCTCCCTGCCCGGCGCCGAACCCTACGATCCCCTGCTGCCCGACGCCCTGCGAAGCCTCCTCGGCCTGCCGGACGGCCGCCGCCGGGATCTCGTGGCCGCCTACAATTTCTATCGCCTGCTCATGGGCGCCAGGGACGCCGTCGTCCTCTACCAGTGCGGCGTGCAGACCGGCGGCGCCTTCGAGGACAAGGCCGTGCGCAGCCGCTTCGTGGAACAGCTGCTCTGGGAACTGGAAAAACGGCGCGGCGCGATCATAAAACCCGGCGAAGAACCCCTGCGGGCCATATCCCTGCCCCTCACCCCCCTGCCCCGGGCCGACGACGCCGTGGAAAAAACCCCGGCCATACGCGACCGGTTGCTGGCCCATCTGGCCAAACGCCCTCTCTCCGCCAGCGCCCTGGACGCCTACCTGCGCTGCCCCAAAAGCTTTTTCCTGCGCTACCTGACGCCCCTTCGCCCCCTGGAGGAAGTGGCCGAGGACGGCGACCCGGCCGCCTTCGGCGACATGATGCACGCCGTCCTGCAAGCCTATTTCACCCCCTACGCCGGAAAAACCATCGAAGGCCCGGACCTGCCCGAAAAGCCCCTGACCGGCCTGTACCTGGAACGCCTGGCCGAACAGCCCTTTTACCAGCAAAGCCCGCCGGACCTGCGCATCATCCTGGAGCGCGCGGGCTGCGAACGCCTGCGCCGCTTCCTGGCGAACACCCCCCGCACCGCGCCGCTCGCCTTCGAAGTGGTCATGGACGCCGAAATAACCGTGGCCGGAACCCACTTCGCCCTGCGCGGCACGGCCGACCGCATCGACCGGCGCGAAAACGGGGAGATCATCCTGGACTACAAAACCGGAACCGTGAAAAAAACCGCCCCGGGCTTTTTCGCGGACGAGCCCCTCTTCGATCGCATGCGCTCCTGGACCCCGGGCAGGGACCCGGACCTTCTGGAGGACCTGGCCTCGGGCCTCGGCAGCGCGCAGCTCCCCTTCTACCTCCACCTGCGCGCCCGGTCGCGCGCCGTGGCGGATTACCAGGGCAACGCCGCTTTCGTGGAGCTCAAGGACGCGGGCCGGGAATTGCCGCTTTTCGGCGACAAGGACGCCGAGGAAGACCGCATCGCCGCCCTGGACGCCATCAGATCGGAAGAGCACACGTCTGAACTCCAGTCACGGCTACATCTCG
>CALGYO010000027.1 GCA_937934715.1 uncultured Desulfovibrionaceae bacterium
GCGTGGCCGGTCCAGATGATCTTACCCTGATGGATCATCGCCACCCGGTCGGCGGCGTTGGTCATTTTGAGCGCCCCGCCGCTCACTGCGTAGGAGCCGTCGCCGTTTTTCGACTGGATGCGGTAATCGCCGTCCACGGCGAGCGAGCCGCCGTCCACGTACAAGGTCTGCCCAGCCTGGAGCAGGGTTCCCGTGACGTTCAGGGCATGGCCGGCCAGATCGAAGGTTCCATACCCGCCGAGGAAAAGGTCTCCCCGGACCACGCAGTCCCCGGAAAGCGCCGGGGAGCTGTTCACGAAACCGAAGGATCCGGCGAACTCGGAAGCGGCCAGCTCGTTGGCGGACACGCCGGTGGCGCTTGTCACGCCAGCGGCGGACGTGTTGGATATTTCAAGGATATTGAAGGTCGAGTAATTGTCCCTGGCGTCCTCGAAATGCACGTTCTGGGGGCCGTCGCCGGAGAGAACCGTGCGGTGCGTCCCGGAGCAATGAAAGGTGTAATATCCGTTGGTGTTGGTGAAATTGCTGAGCTGGGTGAAATCACCCTTGAGTTCGAAGGTCCCGGCGGTGAGCAGCTCAGTATTCCCTAGCGAACTGTCCACGAAAAAATCCCCTTGGATGAGGACGCGGTCGGCGGCGTTGGTCATCTTGAGCGCCCCGCCGCTCACTGCGTAGGAACCGTCGGCGTTTTTCGACTGGATGCGGTAATCGCCACGCACGTCAAGCGTTCCGCCGTCCACGTACAAGGTCTGCCCCGCCTGGATGAGGTTCCCCGTGACGGTCAGGGCATGGCCAGCCAGGTCGAGGGTTCCGTAGCCGGTCAGCGTCATGTCCCCATGCGCCACGCTGTCTCCGGACAGCGCGATGGAGCTGTTGGTAAAGCCGAAGCTGCCGGCAAAATCGGAGGAGGCCAGTTCCCTGGCGGCCACGCCGGTGGCGCTTGTCACGCCGGTTGCGGACGTGTTGGATATTTCAAGGATATTGAAGGTCGAATAATTGTCCCTGGCGTCCTCGAAATGCACGTTCTGGGGGCCGTCGCCGGAAAGAACCGTGCGGTGCGTCCCGGAGCAATGGAAGGTGTAATATCCATTGGTGTTGGTGAAATTGCTGAGCTGGGTGAAATCGCCCTTGAGTTCGAAGGTCCCGGCGGTGAGCAGGTCGGTGTTCCCCAACGAGCTGTCCACGGCGAAATCCCCCTGGACCAGAACCCGGTCGGCGGCGTTGGTCATCTTGAGCGCCCCGCCGCTCACTCCGTAGGAGCCGTCGTTGTTTTTCAACTGGATGCGGTAATCCCCGCCGACGGAAAGGATCCCCCCATCCACGTACAGGATCTCCCCAGCCTGAAGGATGTCTCCGGTGACGGTCAGGGAATGCCCGTTCAGGTCGATGGTTCCGGAACCGGTCAGGGTCAGGTTCCCGGTCACCCTGCAATCGGACATGAGTTTCATATTGCTGTTGGCGATGACGATGTCGCCGGCAAAATCGGAATCGGCCAGCTCGTTGGCGGCCAGGCCGTCCACGCTTCGGATGCCCTGGGACGAGGCGTTTGTCACCACCAGGCGGTTGAAGTGCGAATACGAGGACGAGGGGCGCGCGAAGCTTACGGTCTGCAACCCGTCGCCGGACAGAACCATACGGTGCGTACCGGAGCAGTGGAAGTCGTAATACCCGTTCGTGTTGCTGAAATTGCTCAGTTGCGTGAAATCGCCCTTGAGCTCGAAGGTCCCGGCGCTCAGGGCGTAAAGGTCTCCCACCTCGCTGTCCACCGTGAAATTCCCGTGAACGAGAACCCGGTCCGCCTCGTTGACCATTTTCAACTTCCCGCCGCTTACTCCGTACGAACCGTCCTCGTTCTTCATCTGGATGCGGTAGTCGCCCTGGACGGTGAGGCTTCCTCCGTCAACGTAGAGCGTTTCGTGCTGCTGGAGCAGATTTCCCGTAATGGTCAGGGAGCGACCGGCCAGATCGATGGTCCCCGCATTGGAGATCGTGAGGTCGCCCATGACCAGGCAATCCGCCGTCAGCTTCGCGTCGCCCATGAGCTGCATGCCGCCAATGGCCGGGGCGTGGAGCTCTTTCATGGAAATCCCGGCCAGCCCCGTCACGTTTTGCGGCGAAGGATTGACGACGTCCAATATATTGAAATGGGAACGGGAGCTTGCGGGATCCTCAAAAGCCAATATCTGTTCCCCGTCTCCGGACAAAAGCGTCCGGTGCGTCCCGCCGCATTCGAAATTGTAATACGCGTTGCTGTTGCCGCTCGAACTTTTCTGCGTAAAATCGCCCTTGAGTTCGAACGTTCCGGCCACAAGATACGAGGAATGGGCGCTGGAGCTGTCCGTCAGGAAATTTCCATGCACGATGACGTGATCCGCCTCATCGGTCATGCGCAAAACCGCCGACGCGGCGCTGTAAACCGGCGCCCCGTCGTCATCCAAACTCACCGCGGCGATGTCGTAATCCCCCCGGATGTCCAGCTTGTGGCCGTTGACGTTCAGCGTGCCGCCCATCTGGATGAGGTTGCCCACGATGGTCAGGTCGTCCGCCAGGGTGAGCGTTCCGCTTTTGAGAATCACATCCCCGTGAATGGTTCCCGAGGGCGTGAAGGTGGAAACCGTGGTCCCGCCCGAGACGTAGGGCTCGAAGACCGTGATCGCGTCGGCGCTGTCCGGGGAAAGCATGGAGACCGGCGATGTCTGAAAATACTGGGCGCCGGAATACGTAAGCTCCTCGTCCACCATGAACAGGGCGTAGTAATAGGTTGTTCCGTTCGCGAGATCGCGGTCGTAATAGTCGCCGAGATCGCCCTTGGCCACGACCTCGCCCACCCCGGCGATGGTCCCGGAATAGTCCCGGCCGTTCGTGGGGGTCCACGCGATGGGCGAAAGCGAACGGACAAGCAGGACGTTCCCCTTGGATTGCGGCCGCACCCAGTTGAGCGCCGCCGCCCGGTCCAACCTCTGCCCGGCGAAGGACAGGGCCGGGGGATTGGAGCCCGCCGCCGCCACCCGCACGCCGCATTGGGCGGAATCAGATCCGCCGGCGGTATTGGTCGCCGTCACCGTGGCGGTGAACACCCCGCCCTGGCCGTAGACGTGGCTGACCGTGGGCGTGGCCGTGTCCGCCGTCTCGCCGTCGCCGAATTCCCAATGATAGCTCTCGATGCTCCCTTCCGGCGTGGTGGAGGCCGAGGCGTCCAGCGTGACCGCCAGCCCGGCCATCGCGCTGACCGTCGGGGCGATGGCCGCCGTGGGCAACGAAGCGTCGGGCACGAAGGTCCCGTTCAGGGAGTATTCCCCGAAGGAGCCCGCCTTGGGATAGATCATGACGTAGTATTGCCCCTCGGCGGGAAGATGGAAGCGGATGGGGTCCCAGGCCAGGGAGGTTATCGACCAGGCCAGGACCGTTCCCTGGGCGTTGCTCAA
Source organism: uncultured Desulfovibrionaceae bacterium (assembly GCA_937934715.1). GTDB lineage: Bacteria > Desulfobacterota > Desulfovibrionia > Desulfovibrionales > Desulfovibrionaceae > CALGYO01. The sequence continues at coordinate 3,426 of CALGYO010000027.1, forward strand.
CACGATGTCCGCGTCGCAGGAGGAGCTGGTCAGGTTGAGGTTCACGGCGCCCTCGCCGAGCCCAGTGGTATCGAAAACGTACCAGTCCACGTCGTCGGCGTCGTGCAGATTCAGGGTGATGGCTTCATACGGCAAGGAAATACCCGTGGCCGTGGCCCGCGTATCATTATCCTCGTAGACGTCCGGCTCCAGCGGTTCGGCCGGTTCCGTGGGCTTGGGCGTGGGCGTCCCGGACTGGGTCGCGGGCACGTGGTAGGTCGCATTGAAAGGCAGGGACACCCCGGCCACGTCGAAGCCCGCGTTGACCGTGGCGCTGACCACCACCGGCGGCTTGCTGCCCGGCAGGGGGTAGTAGGTGGCCACCTCCCAGCCCCAGACGCCGAAGGAGGCGTGCAGGGCCATGCCGACGCCGACCGAGGGCTCGACCCGGAATTTCAGTTTGCGCTCCGTGACCGGGACGTCCTTCCCGGCCCGGGAGCTCATGTTCACCCCCGAGGCCGCCTTGGTCTGGGTTCCGTAGCTCGTGGTCCCGTTCAGGTATTCGATGCCCCCGAGCCCGAAGGCCAGCCGCCCCTGGATGCCCCGGGCGAGCCCCACCTTGCCGCTCACCCCGAGCGGCAGGCGCGAGGTCAGGTTGACGTCCCAGACCCGGGAATAATCGTCGTCGTACACGCCGTTCTTGAAGGCGAAGGAGGAAAGAGGCTTGTTGTCCGCCAGAAAAGGCAGGGTGAAGGAGGGGCCGCTTATTTCCAGATCGTCCTTGATCTTTCCGGGCAGGCCCAAAAGGGAGGCCACATCCACGGACAGGCGCGGGCATTTCCAGATGTCCACGTCGAGCCCGGGCGCGGTCAGTTCCAGCCAGGCCTTGGCCCCCATCTCCATCTCCGCCCGGATCATGAGCTCCGGAGAGGACCAGCCGTCCGGGGACACGTCGATGCCCTCGCCGAAATTGTAGGAGTAGCGCCAGCTGTAGCCCACGTCCCAGCCGCCTTTGGTCTGCAGGGAAAACAGCGTCAGTGTGGACGTCGTGTCCTTGCCCCAGGAAAACAGGTCGCCGAAGGTGGGCTGCTCGATGGTCCAGGCCATGGGCTTGTCCATGGCCATGGAAAAGCTCGAGCTGCGTTCCTCGCCGTGGTCGGCGGTGATGGCGTTGGCGCCGGGCGCCCATTCGGCCCTGGCGCCTGGCGCGAAGACGAGCAGGAGGAGGAGAAGCGCCGGAAGAGAGAGCGCGCGTCGGTGCGGCATCGCCGTTTCCTCTGGATTTGAGCGTTATTGCAGGACGATGGAGTCGGCCAGGACCACGGTTCCGGAATCGAGAAAGATGCGGCACAGGGAGGAGTATCCCGTCGCGTCTCCGGTCAGCTGATATTCGAGCTGGGGACCGCCGGCCGGAACGGCGCGCACGGCCACATCGTAGCCCGAGCCGTCGCCCTTGACGGCCATGACCGAATCGGGATCCCCCTTCAGGGTGAAAAACGTCCACTCCCCGTCGCTTAGGGCTTCCAGGGAGTCCGCGTATTCGTCCAGAAAGTTCGTGACCGAACTGTAGCTGGTGAATCCCTCCATGGCGGCCTCCACGGGCTCGCCGTTCTTCTCGAAGGGAACCAGCCGCCCGGCGCTTTCGTCGTATCGCACCCGGAAGGAATAGCCGCCGGTGGGGTTTTCCGGATTGACCACCCGCTGAAAATCCATGGTTTTTTCCTGCTCGAGAGCGGTCATGCCCCGGACGCCCTTGATGAGGGCCTGGACCCTGGCGTCCTTGAAATCGAGCTTGGCCGCCTTTTCCCGGCGCTTCCAGATGGCGGCCGTATCCGCCTCCTTGAGGATGGTCCGGGCCCGGCCCAGGGAGCTGTCCGGCATGCCCTTGGGCAAGAGGGTGAAAACGGCCTTGTCCCCCATATCCGTCAGGGCGTAGCCGGTCAGGGAAGCGGAGAGCTTTTTGATCCAGGCCTGGCGGGAATCCGGCCGGGCCTCCCCGGGAGCGAAGGTCAGGGCGCCCGTCTCGCCGCGCCAGTCCTCGATGCGCACGCCGTAAGCGGCCGCCTGGGCGGCCGCCGCGGACAACGGCAGGGAGATCGCGTCCTCCTGGCCAGGCTGGCCCGCCTGGCCCGCCTGGTCCGCCTGGCCCGCCAGGACCGTTGGAACGAGGGCAAGGCCCGTCCACAGCGACAGGAGCAAAAGAACCGAAAGCAAGGGCTTGGCGGACGGAAAGGCCCCCGGCAAGCGGAAAGAGGGCGTCGCCGGGACGGCCGGCGGGCGATGGCGGGAATCGGGCATTCGTTTCGACCTACGCGCTAGTTTTTTCCCGAAAGGATGCGGACGGGGAGCCCGGCGCCTCCCGCTAAAGCTCCCTGTTTGAGAGGGCCGAAGCATGGGGAGAGGCGGGACGGGCCGTTACGGATGCGAAACGGTCGATATCTGGCGTACGCAAAAAAGCGAGGGAGGAAACCGATGGCGAATTATGGTAAAACCACGGCTGCATCGACGTCTCCCTCGCCCTGCCTTCGACCAATACCGGCTTGGCTGAGCTAACGCATCAATTTCACTACAAGAATAGAGGAGCCGACAGGCTCCGTCAAGAACCGGGGAAACGGAACGGAGGGAGAAAAGCGCGAAAAGACCGGGAGTTTTTCACGAAAACGGTCAGGGAGGAAGGCGTAGCGTCAAAACAACGATTGAACGCATTTTGATGAAGCGCGCCGGGACGCGCCATGATCCCAAAACCAACGAACGCCCGTTTCGCGAACGGAACCAAAGACGCCCCCCTGCGCGCCGGGCGCCGGTCCGGACGGTCCCCGGGGGGGAAAGGCTTATTGGCAGCGCCCGAACGACTGCAGTTCCTTGTACTTTTCGCACGCCCCCAGTTCGCAGGCCTTGGCCAGGTCCGCGCAGGCGGCGGTCCGGTCGTCCAGCCGCATCCGGGCCAGCCCGCGGTTGACGTAGGCCTTGGCATAGGCGCCGTCCAGGGAAATGGCCTTGTCGTAGTCCGCAATGGCCGCCTGGTCGTCGCCCTTTTGCAGACGGACCACGCCCCGGTTGTAGTACAGGTCGGGATCGTTGGGCATGCGTTCTATGGCCTTGGTGAAATCCGCTTCCGCGAAATCGTATTCCCCGACCATGGAGTAGGCGTAGCCGCGATTGTTGAGACCGCGCACGTCGTCCGGCGCCTTTTTGAGCGCCCCGGCGTAGATATCCAGGGCGGCCTTGAAATCCTTGAGCGCCAGCAGGACGGCCGCCTTGTTGAAGACCGGCTCCAGGGATTCGTCCCGCATGAGGGAGGCGGCCAGGGAAAAGCTCTCCAGAGCTTCCTTGTATTGTCCGGCGGCGTACTGGACCAGTCCCAGATTGTTGTAGGCTTGGCCGAATTTCGGGTTGATCTTGACGGCCTGCTTGAAGTCGGCGGCGGCCCGGGCGTTTTCGCCCTGCCGCGAAAAGACCAGTCCACGATTGTAATAGGCCAAGGCGGAGTCCTTGTTGCGCGCAAGCGCCTGATCCAGGGATGCCAGAGCCGCGTCGTACTGGCCGAGTTTGTACAGACTCGCCCCCTTGCCCACAGAGGCCTCCTCGCCGCCCGTCCCCGCGTCGATGGCCTTGTTGAAGGCGGCCACGGCTTCCACGTACCGCCCCTGCTCATACAGGGACTCCCCTTCCTTGACCGCCTGTCCCGAGGGGGCGGACAAGGACGCGGACGGCTTTTTTTTCGCGCCCGCGCAACCGAGCAGAAGAAGACAGACTATGCCGCACAGGCACGCGGTGAACAGACGGGGCATGGTGGAATGTTCCATTTGGTTTGTCATGACTGCGCGCGACGGTCCGCGGGACGCGCCGGGCGGATCGTCCAAGGCGTCCGGCCCGCCCGCCGCGCGTGAACAAGCCGCATGAAGGCGCGCCGCGGCTCGGGCGACGGCGAAATATATTGAGCTTGCGGCCTCATGGGCGTATTCTTGTGGATCGTAACGAGAAGGAGCGCCGTTTGGCCATGAACAGTTCCATAGTGGGGCGAATTTTCACATATAAAAAGGGTAAAGTCACCCGGTTTTTGGGGGCCGCGGCGCTTGTGACCCTGGCCACGTATTTCGTCGCCAACGCCTTGGCGGCCTACGCATCCTACCTGTTGCAAAAAAACGCCCCCCTGCCCCGGGAAAAAACCGTTGGGATCGCGTCTCCATCCGCCCCGGCATCCCGGGATTACGGCGTCATCGCCGAACGCAACCTGTTCGGCGCAAAGACCGGCGCCGCCCCGGAACCGGCTCCGGCGCCCGCGCCCGCCACGGCGGCCGCGGGCGCGGCCTCGCTCAGATTCTCCCTGGTGGGCACGGCCCTGTCCGACTCCGGCATGGGCGACATGGCCATCATTAAGCGCAAGGACCAGAGCAAGGATCTGTTGCTCTACGAGGGCGACGTCGTGGACGAGTACACGGTCAAGGACGTCATGCGCCACAAGGTGGTGCTGGCGAGTCCCAAGGGCGAGGAAGTCCTTGTCATGAAGTACGAAAGCGGCCAGGGGAAAAAGGCGCCCAAGCGCACGCCTCCCCGCACCGCGCCGCCCTTGCGCCAGGAGCCTCAACCCCAGGAACCGTCCGCCCAACCGGCGCAAGCGGCGCAGCCCCAAGCCAACCAGACGCCCCCAGGCCAACCCCAGCCGCCCGCCGTTTTGCAGCCTCCCAGCGGGATTCCGGCGCAAAAGGAAAAAGCGCCGCCCTCCCGTCCTTCCGCCTTGCGCAAGCCGGGCAAGGGATAGGGGCGCCCGGAACGCGCGAGGTTTTCCCCACGCCCAGGGCGGCATTGCAACCACCCGAAATTTGTTTTAAAAAATGGTAACGCTCGTCCTTTGAAACGCAGTTGAAAACGCCCCTGGTCCGGCAAACTGGAAGCCCATGAAACACCCTTTTCTTGAACGCGCCCCCCGCCGCGCGGTCCTGTGGGCCGCGCTTTTGGCCGTTCTCGTCTTCGCCGTTCCGCCGGTCGCGGCCCAGCAGGGACCGCCGCCGGTCGCCCCGCCGCCTTCCGGCGGGCCCGGCGGACCGGTCCGGCGCCCCCCCCCGCCCGATCGCAGGGCCGAACCCGAGACCGCCCCGGCCGAGGCCGTCCCGGCCGAGGCCTCCCCGGCTTCGAACCAAGACCAGCAAACCGTCATCATGGATTTCGACGGGGTGGATATCCGCACCTTCATCAAGTTCATCAGCGAGTTGACCGGAAAGAATTTCATCGTGGGCGACGAGGTGCGCGGCGAGGTGACCATTCTCTCGCCGGGCAGCGTGACCGTGGACGAAGCCTTCCGGGTGTTCGAATCCGTGCTCGAGGTCAACGGCTACACCATCATTCCCTCGGGCGGCCTGCTCAAGATCGTCTCCGCCAAGACGGGCAAGACCATGAGCCTGGAGACCCTGGACCCGGGCCAGGGACAAAAGCCCGGCGACAGGATGGTCACCCGGATCATCGCTCTCAAAAACGCCAATCCCACCGACCTGCGCGGCATCCTCGGTCCCATGGTCTCGCCGGACGGCCTGATCGTGGACTACCCCCAAAGCGGCTCCCTCATCATCATCGACTACGCGCCCAACGTGGCCCGTCTGGCGGACATCATCACCGATATGGACGTGCGCAGCGCCCAATTGACGGTTTTCGACCTGGAGTACGCCAACGCCAAGTCCATGGCCGAACGCATCAACAGCCTGTGGGGCTCCGGCGCCAACCAGAAGGGAAACCGCAGGACCTTCACCGTCGTGCCGGACGAGCGGGTCAACAAGCTGGTGGTCATGGCCACGCCCGAGGAGCTTGAGGAGATCGCCGCGCTCATCAGCCAGCTCGACCAGCCCACCCAGAAAAGCAGCGGCAATTTCAAGGTCTATGCCCTGGAAAACGCCAACGCCGAAGACCTGGCCAAGGTGCTCACCGAGCTGGTCAGCGTGCAGAAAGCCCCCGCAACCGAGGGCGCGCCCAAGGAATTCATCTCCGCCGGGGTCAAGATCGTGGCCGACAAGAGCACCAACAGCGTCCTGGTCACGGCCGCGCCCGAGGATTTCGTCTTTTTCGACGACCTGATCGCCAAGCTCGACGTGGCCCGCAAACAGGTGTTCGTGGAGGCGCTCATCATGGAGGTCTCGGCGGACAAGGGCATTTCCTTCGGCGTGAACTGGAGCGCCGCGACCAACGTCCAGGGCATCGGCGAAGCGGAAAACGGCGGTCTGGCCTTCGGCTCCTACCAGCCCGACAACGCCTACAACCCCATCACGGACGGAGTGCTGACCCCGTCCACGGGCTTTTCCGTGGGCATGGTCACCTTTCCGGTAAAAATCGGCGACATCATCTACTCCAACCTCCAGGCCATGCTTTCCGCCTCGAGCACCACCAACAGTTTCAACATCATCTCCACCCCCCAGCTTCTGACCCTGGACAACGAGGAGGCCACCATCACCGTGGCCGAGAACAGGCCCTACCTGACCGCCTCGGACTCCGGCCAGAACGAGCTGGACCGGACCTACCAGAAATTCGAGTACAAGGACGTGGGCACCACGCTGAAGGTCACCCCCCAGATCAACAAGGGCGACACCATCCGGCTCAAGGTCATGCAGGAGGTCAGCCGGGTGGACAAGACCGAAACCCTGGAGACCGGAGCGCTCCAGCCCACCACCCGCAAACGCACCACCGAAACCACCGTGCTCGTGCGCAACGGCCAGACCATCGTGATCTCCGGACTCATCGGCGAAACCAGCCGGGACGGCCTGGACAAGGTCCCCCTTCTCGGCGACATCCCCGGGCTCGGGTGGCTGTTCAAACAGAAAAGCCGCGAGGCGGAAAAAACCAACCTTTTCGTGTTCATCACGCCCAAGATCGCGGAAAACGCGGCGGACGCCGACGATCTTTTCCGCAAGAAGGTGGGAACCCTGGAAAAGGCCTCCCAGGAGGAGCTGGAATTGTCCTTTACCGGCCCCCTCGGCGAAAGCCCCCAGGAATATATCGTCAACTGGAGCGAATCCAAGATCGGAACGCCGCCGGTCGAAAAGCCCATGTCGGCCTTCGGCCCCATGCTCAAGGAGTAGCCGGGCGATGCCAAGGGGAGTCACCCGCCTCGCCCAAAAGACCCAGGCCGTCCTCGCCCCGGCGGGCGCGCGCCTGGAACGCCTGTGGCGGAGCGCGCCGTTTGGCCGGAAATCCCGGCCGGGCGCGGGAAGCGTCGCGCCGTCCCCTTCGCAGGGCGCCTTCGCCCTGCGTTTTTGCGCTCTTTTCGCCGCCCGGGCCGGGCTTGACCCCAAGGCGGTGGAAGAGGCCCTGGATGCCGCCCAAAGCCAGGCTCATGAGGGCGCATTCTTCCCGGTTTTCGTCGCGAGCGGACTGTTGCCCGAGCTTGAAATCATCGAACACGCCGCCGCCATCCTCGGCCTGACGGCGCTTGAGCGCGTCCCCGACGAGCTGCTGGACTACGCCCTGGTCAAGCCCTTTCCCATCGCCCATCTCAAGGCCAATCCGGCCGTCCCCATAAAATCCCGGGAAGGCGGCCCCGAGGCCGTCCTGTCGGATCCGTTCAACCTGGCCGCTCTCGACGATTTCCGCGCCGCCCTGGGCGAGCCGTTCGAGCGGCCGTTCCTGGCGCCCGCCGAAGCGGTTCTTTCGGCCATCAACCGGGTCTACGGCAGCGGGAGCGAGGCCGGGCCCATCGTCTGGGACATGCGCCGGGACGAGGAAGCCTCCCTGGTGGAACTGGACGAGAACCTGGGCGAGGACCTTTTGGACGAGTCCAACAGCGCCCCGGTCATCAAGGCCGTGAACCTGATCATCGCCAAGGCGGTGAAAAGCAAGGCCAGCGACATCCATATCGAGGCGGGCCAGACCGAGACCCGCATCCGCTACCGCCTGGACGGCGTGCTCCACCAGCTCGACGGCATCCCCAAGAATCTCCACGCCGCCGTGCTCTCGCGCATCAAGATCATGGCCCGGCTCAACATCGCGGAAAAGCGCCTGCCCCAGGACGGACGCATCGAGGTCAAGCTGGGCGAACGGCTGGTGGACCTGCGCGTCTCCACCATTCCCACCACCCACGGCGAACGCACCGTGCTGCGCCTTCTGGAAAAAAGCGCCAAGCTTTTGAGCCTGGACGACCTGGGTCTGTCGAGCGAGGGGCTTGCGACCATGCGCCAGGCGCTGGGGACTTCCCACGGGGTCATCCTGACCACGGGCCCCACGGGCAGCGGCAAGACCACCACCCTCTATTCGGCCATCAACCACATCAAATCCCCTGATCTCAACATCATGACCATCGAGGATCCGGTGGAATACCAGATCGAGGGGATAAGCCAGATGCAGGTCAACGCCAAGATCGGCCTGACCTTCGCCGCCGGGCTTCGGGCCATGGTCCGCCAGGACCCGGACGTGATCCTCATCGGCGAAATCCGGGACCAGGAAACCGCGGGCATCGCCATCCAGGCCGCCATGACCGGCCACCTGGTCTTCTCCACCCTGCACACCAACGACGCGGCCACGGCCATGACCCGGCTCATCGACATGGGCCTGGAGCCCTTCCAGCTGTCCTCGGTCTGCCGTACGGTCATCGCGCAACGGCTCATCCGGGTGCTGTGCCCCCATTGCAAGGCGCCGCATCCCCCCACCTCCGAGGAGCTGGCCGAACTGCGCCTGTCCCGGGAGCAGGCGCCGGAATTCCTCTACGGCCCGGTGGGCTGCGTCAACTGCTTCAATACGGGATACAAGGGGCGCACGGCCATTTACGAAATCATGCGCATGACGGAGAACATCCAGGAGCTGGTCCTGCGCAAGGCGGACGCCAACCAGATCCGGCAGATGGCCATAAGCGAGGGCATGCGCGCCCTGCGCCTGGACGGGGTGCGCAAGGTCCTTTTGGGACTCACCACCGTGCGCGAACTGGCCAGGGTGACCTCGCTGACCTAGCGTCGCGTCCTTGAAAAACATCGGCCTGTTTTTCAAGAAAAATGTTATATTTTAGTCTATCATCCTCACTATTCGCATCCGCTCGCTGTGAGGACGCGACACGGGCGCGGGAACGCCGTAAGACGCGCGCCCGCCGCTCAGGAAAAGGAAACCGGAACGGCCGCCTCGAAAAAGACCCAGACGGCGCCCCGGAGAAGCCATGCCTGTTTATGAATATCTGGCCATAGACGCCAGGGGCAAGAACCGCAAAGGCATCGTCAGCGCGGACAGCCCCCAGCTCGCCCGGCAGAAGCTGCGCGAGGAAGGCCTTTTCCCGAGCGGACTCAAGGAAACCGAGGCCGCCCGGGCCGATGCGGGCGCGAAAAGCCTGTTCTCGGGCAAAACCTTCTTCTCCGGCGTCTCGAAAAGCGAGATGGCGGCCTTTTTGCGCCAGCTCGGCAACCTGCTCGGCGCGGGCTTCCCCCTCATGAAGGCCCTGGCGCTCATCGAGGAACAGACCAAGTCCAAGCCCATGCTCCGAGTGGTCTCCCAGCTCCAGGAAGAGGTCAAATCCGGGGCGGGCTTCGCCGCGGCCATGGCCCTGCGCCCCGACGTCTTCCCGGCCACCCACGTGGGCCTCATCCGGGCCGCCGAAAACACCGGCGCCCTGGAAGGAGCCGTGGAATCCCTGGCAGACCTCACCGAACGGCAGCTCGTCCTGAAGCGCAAAATCACGGCGGCCGCCGCCTATCCCCTGCTCATGTGCGTGGTGGGCCTCGGCGTCATCCTCCTGCTCATGGGCTACGTGGTCCCCCAGATCGTGCGCATCTTCGCCACCCTCAAGCAGGAACTGCCCCTGTCCACGGTCATTCTCATCTCGATGAGCCAAGCCCTCCACGACTACTGGCTCCTGGGGCTCGCCGGGATCGCGGCCTGCATCGCCGGAGCGTATTTTTTCAAGCGCACCCCGAGAGGGCGGCGCTTCTTCGACCGGGCCAAGCTGTCCCTGCCCATCTTCGGGCCCCTGACCAAGGGGTTCGCCGTGGCCCGGTTCACCAGGACCCTGGGGGTGGTCATCCGCCACGGCGCCCCCATCCTTTCGGCCCTGGACATCGTGGAGCGGGTGGCGGGCAACAGCGTCTTCGCCGAGCAGATCCGCGAAATCCACAGGAAGGTCAGCGAGGGCGTCAGCCTGACCCGGGCCCTGTCCGATTCGCCGCTTTTCCCCGGGCTCGTGGTGCAGATGGTTTCGGCGGGCGAACGCAGCGGCTCGCTCGAGACCATGCTGCAAAAGGTCAGCGACATGATGGAAACCGAGCTGTCCAGCCGGGTGCTCATGCTCTCCTCGCTTTTCGAGCCCATCATGATCCTCCTCATGGGCGTGGCGGTGGGATTCATCGTGCTGGCCGTCCTGGTCCCGATATTTGAACTCAGTACGCTTATCAGATAAGCTTCCGCAAAACCGCGATCAAAGAGGTCACGCCATGCCATTCGACACGTCCTTTCCCGAACCCCGCCCCGTAAGCGCCGGGCGCGCCTCCCGCTCCCTTCCGGCCCGCCCGGCCGGATCCTCGGCGGGCTTCACCCTCATCGAGATCATGGTGGTGGTGGTCATCCTGAGCATCCTGGCCGGATTCGTGCTGCCCAAAATCATGGACCAGCCCAACAAGGCCCGGGTGGTCAAGGCCAAGATGCAGATGGAAAGCTACGGCATGGCGCTCAAGCAGTTCAAGATGGACAACGGCTTCTATCCAGCCACCGAACAAGGGCTCGACGCCCTGGTGAAAAAACCGACCACGGGCCGCATTCCGAAAAACTATCCGGAACACGGCTACATCGACAAGATCAGCGAGGATCCCTGGGGCGCGCCCTACATCTACATTTCCCCCACGGACGACGGCGAATTCGAAATCATCTCGCGGGGCGCTGACAACGAGGACGGCGGCGAAGGGGACGACGCGGACATCAACAGCCGCAACCTTGACTAGGACGGCGTTTCGGAAAAACGGAAAGTCTCGGGGCGCGCCGGTGAGGACGTCAGCGCGCCCCGTTTCCGCGCGCGCCGCCATACGCCTATGAAGCCCGATCCGAATACGCGCGGATTCACCCTGGCCGAGGTGGTCATCGTGCTGTGCATCCTCGCGGTCACCTCCGCCCTGGCCGTTCCGAAGATCGAGCCCCTGCTGCGGCGGCAGGAGCTCAAAAGCGCGGTGCGCGCCCTGGCCGCGGCGGCCGCCGAAGCGAGGGAGCGGGCCATGCTCGACGGCGAACCCTGGGGTCTGGCTTTGGACCTTGACGACGGGCTCTACTGGACGGCCAGGCTGGGGGAGCTCGGCATGACCCGGACCGCCAAGGAGCTGGCAAGCGAGGGCAAGGCCAAGTCCCTGCCCGAAGACGTCCGTGTGAAGCGGCTCGAAAAGCGCGACGCCGACCCCGTGGAAACCGGCCGGGCCGTCATCGGCTTTCTCCCCATGGGCCTGTCCGAACCCTGCGTCCTGACCATCGCGGCGGACGGCCAGGAGCGGCTCCTGGCCCTTGTGGCCTGCTCGGGCCGCCTGACTCCGGTGGAAAACGAAAAGGAAGCCGCCTTTCTCCTGGGCTTTGCCAGGGAAACCCCGGCCCGCGAAAAGGAGCTCGCCCCATGACCGCTCCCGCCCGCTCGGGCGAGCCGGGCCTCGCCACAGGACAAGGCGGAAAAAAAACGGCAAGCGACGCCCGCCCGGACGGGCCGGGCTTCACCCTGCTCGAAATCCTGGTGGCGGCCCTCATCCTGGCCATCGCCCTGGTGACCATCGAATCGTCCATCCTGGGCATGCAGGACGGCATGCTCCGCTCCATGGACGCGGTCCTGGCCGCCCGGCTCGCCTCGGACAAGCTGGCGGAAATCGAAATCGCGGGGGTCAGGAACCTGCGCGAAAAGGAGGGAGACCTCTCCCCGGACCATCCAGGATGGCGTTTCCGGGTGGAAACCGAATCTTCGGGCTTCGGCGCCCTTGCCCTGACGGCCGTGAGCGTCTACCCCCCCGAAGCCGCTCAACCCGCCCTCACCCTGGAAAAACTGGTCTACGAACGATGAGCGCCCCTCGCCCCATCCACGCCCCAGGCGGGTTCACCCTGATCGAAGTCGTCATCGCCTGCGCCATGGCCGCCCTGATCATCACCGGCCTCTACGGGGCCTTCAGCGCCTCTCTCGACGCCGTGAGCCGGGTGGAGGAATCCTCGGGAAGCCTGGAATCCACGAGACTTCTGTCCGAGCTCATCGAAAACGACCTGTTGTCCCTGGAGCCTGCCGCCCAAAACGCCCCGGCGAGCGCCTTTTTCACGGCGCCCAAGGAGGCGGACCGCCAGGAGGACGATGACGGAGACATCCTGGTCGCGCGCATGCTCACCGGCGCAGGCGGCTATTTCGACGATCAGGACGGTCCGGGGCGGTTGTACCTGGTCTCCTACATCCTGCGCCCCTACCCCGGCAGGGAGGACCGCTACCTGCTCATCCGGCGCGAGCTGCCCCACCCCTTCGTGGCCCGGCGCGACGAGGAAAACGAAGCGCCCACCCGGGACCTGACCCTGGCCGAAAACGTCGTCTCCTTCTCCCTGTCCTTCGAGGACGGAGAGCAAACGGACGAGCCCCTGGAATCCTTTGACGGCGAAGCGCGCGAAAAAGCGGGGAAATCCCCCCTTCCCCTGGCCGTGCGCTACGCCCTGACCCTCGCCCGGGAAAAGAACGCGGAGACGTTTCAGGCCGTCATCGCCCTCATTCCCGACAGCGTGGTCCTGCGCTGAAGCCATGCCTGTCCTGCCCACATCTCCCCGCTCCCGGCGCGGCGCCGCCTTGTTCCTGGTTCTGGCCGTCATCGCGGCCCTGAGCGCCGTGGTCGTCACCGGCATGCGGACCGTCAGCGTGGACGTCTCCGGCGCCAGAAGCGTGCGCAACCGGATCCAGGCCCTGGCCCTGGCCCGATCCGGAAGCCTCCTTGCGGCTTCGCTTCTTCTTCTGGATTACAAGGACAACGCGTATGACCACGAGAACGAGGATTGGGCGCGGTATTTCAGCGATCCCGAGCTGCGCCTGAAACGTCTCGACCAGGACGGCCTGGGTTCCGAACGCCTGCTCGCCTTTATCGGCGACGACCGCCTTTCGGGGCAAATCGTGGACGAAAGCGGCAAATTTCCCGTAAACGCCCTGGATTCCCAGCAGGCCGAGACCTACAAGCGGGTCCTGACCGCGCTGTTGCGCAACGAACCCTTCAACCTGGAGGAGCGAAAAGCCAAGACGCTGGTCATGGCCATCACGGACTGGATCGACGCCAACGGCGAGACCAGCCAGGAAGACGAGACGGGGCTTGGCGCGACGGGCGCGGAAGACGACGCCTACATGGAAGCCGAGACCGCGTACCGGTGCAAGGACGATTCCCTGGACTCCCTGCAGGAGCTGCTCCTGGTCCGGGGCATGTCCAGGGATCTGTTCCAGGGCGCCGAGGGACGTCTCGGGCTCAAGGACCTCTTGAGCGTCTGGAGCGCGAGCAAGATCAACATCAACACCGCTCCCGGCCCCCTGGTCAGGGCTTTGGCTGCCGAGGCCCAGGCCCGCGACGCGGACGCCTTCGCCAAGGCCGTTTTGACCTTCCGGCGCGAGGAGCGCAATGAAGACGTCCTGAAAAACGAGGACTGGTTCTTTGCGAATCTTGCCGAGGGAAAGAACCTGCAACTGCCCTTGGAAATAATCACTGTGAAAAGTTCGGTTTTCACGATACGGATGACCGCCAGGGAAGGCGCGCGCGGTACGACCCTCTTCACCGCCGTGCGGCGCGGATACGACAATACTCTTCCGGAAAGCCTCCCCTTCAAGGGAATCATCAAGACCTTGTACAGAAGCGTGCGCTAGCCGTACCGCTTCCCCGGGGAATTTTCCACGCGAAACGGGACATGGATGAACGCGGATGCCTGAACTGTTCGCCGGCATAGAACTCAACGAAGGCGTTCGCCTGGCCTGGCTCGCCAGAACGCCCGCCTCGTACCAGCTCGCCAGGACGGCCAGCCTCAGCCTTCCCGGCGAGAAGGATCCGGCCGGACTTGCCCGGGCGGCCTGCGAGCTCATCGCCCAAAATGACCTGCGCGCGGACCGCTACGCCCTGGCCCTGCCCTCCTCCTTAGCCGTTTTGCGCAACCTGGAGTTTCCCTTTTCCTCGGCCAGAAAAATTTCCCAGGTCTTTCGCCTGGAGCTGGAGTCCCGCTGCCTGGCCCATCCCGAGGATGTGGTCTCCGATTATATCCTGGGCCCCCGGAACACATCCGGCCTCCAGCGCGTCATTGCGGCCTCGCTGGGGAAGGAGCCCCTGGCCCGATGCCTGGAGGTCTTTCGGGAGGCGGGCCTGTACGTGCGCGCGGCGGACCTCGATCTCGGCGCCGTCAACGCGCTCATCCCCCATGCCCTGGGCGAACGCGGCGGACGTCTCCTTTTTGTCCACGCCGAGGAGCATTGGACCGGCCTTGTCCTGCGCGACCAGGGGCGGCCTGTTCTTCTGCGCGCCCTGCCCCTGGGCGCGGCCCGCCTGCGCGAGGATCCTGACGGGGAAAACCGCAGACTGTTCAAGCGGGAAATCCTGACCAGCCTGTTTTCCCTGGACGGGGGCGAGGCCTGCGCCGGGATTCCGGTGGCCGTCTGGGGGCCGCGCGCCCGGGAGGACGCGTTCAGGGATGCGCTCATGCGCGCGCTGGGCCTGACCACGCCCCCGATATCGCCCATGCGGGACTTTCTCCCCTCCCAGGCGGATGCGGACGCCGATCCTTCCGGCTGCGCCGTGGCCCTGGGCGCCGCCTTTCGCGCCGTCGATCCCGGCGAGGGCATGAATTTCCTGCAGAACGAATTCGCGCAAAAAAGCCCGGCCTCGCCGGGCGCCGGGCGGGCCGTCCTCATCGGGCTTGCGGCCTTCACCCTGGCGGCCTGGCTGTTTTCCGTCATTTTCGACATCGCCCTGCAGCGCTCCCGTCTGGCCGAACTCGACGCCCAGGAACAACGCATCGTGACCAAGGCGGTGGGCGAGGTCAAAGGGGGCTTGACCGGGGAACAATACCTCAGCATCCTGAAAAACAGGCTCCGGGAGGCCGAGAATTCGACGCAAAAGACCAACGCGGGCGCGGGGCTCGTCGAAGCCCTGCGTCAGATCACCCTGGCCGTGGACCCCGGCCTCGGCGCGGTCATCGAGTATTTCGGCGCCACGGAGGACGGCATCCGCATCCGCGCCCAGGCGGACGCCTACGAGGCGGTGGAACGAATCAGAAACGGCCTCATGCGGTCCGGCGCGTTCGAAAGCGTGACCATCAAGGAAGCCAAGGCCGAGGAAAAGGGTAAAGGCGTCTCCTTTGAACTGGACATTGTCAGGAAAAAATGAGGACGGATCCAAGGCCCGGCTTTTCGGCGTGGACCGCAGGCTCATCCTCCTTTTGGCCGTGGTTGCGGCGGCCGCGCTTTTTCAGTGGGGCGTGGCGCCCCTCATGGAATACCGGCGCGGGCTTGCGGCCAAGACCGCCCAGGCGGTCAAGCGAAACGCCCAGTTGGAGGAGATGGCCGGAAAGATCGCCGCATACGGCGCCACGAGCGGCCCAAACGTCGCGCCCCGGCCCGAGGGCTTCAGCCTGTTCGCCTTCTTACGGGAGATCGCGGACAGGCAGGGCGTCAAGGACAACGTGGTCTCCCTCAAGCCTTCACGCAAGGAACTGGAGGGAGGACGCGGCGAGGACATCGTCACGGCCAGGCTTGAACGCGTGCCCCTCGGCAAGCTTCTGGATTTCATAAACGCCATCGAAACCGCCCCCGGCCTGCGCATCACGCAGCTGGCCTGCCGCGCCGACGCGGAACAGGGCATGAACGCCGCGCTGTCGGTTTCCGGCGGCGCGGGCCCGGACGCGCCTTGACCGCCAGGATGACATCGAACATGCGCGCAATCTCCCGTCTGGCGGGCGCGACGGCCTACGCGGCGGCCGCCTGCCTCTTCTTTTTCATCCTCCAGTTCCCGGCCGGGGATTTCTCCGGCTGGCTGACGGGGCGCGTCAACGCGGGCGGCGCGTTCGTGGCCTCGATCAAGAACGCCTCGGCCGGACTCTTTCCGCCGGGCGTACGCCTGGAGGAAATTTCCCTCTCGAGCGCTGGGGGCGCCCAGATCCTGAAGGCGCCCCAGGCCTTCGCCAGCCTGTCCCTGTCGTCCCTGGCCGCCGGACGGCCGGGATTCGTCCTGACCATTCCGGCCTATGGCGGCGAGCTCAGGCTGACCCTGGCGGCCGCCCCCCTGTTCGGCGGCGGACAGGCCCGGCTGACCCTGGACATCGAGGACGTCGATCCGGCCAAGCTCCCCGCGGGTCTTTTGCCCTCGGGCGCCGGGCTTCAGGGCCTTTTGTCCGGCGAGGCCTCCTTCGCCTTCGAGGCTTCCGGTCCGCCTGGCGCGTCCGGTTCCGCGAATCCGCCCAACGCGCCCGCCGCGCCTGTCCCGCCTGTCACGGGAAAGGGCGAACTGCGGCTCGCCGGAGCGTCCCTGGCGGTTCCGGCCGCGCTTTTCGCGGTGGAGCGTCTTGATCTGGGAGAGGTCAAAGCGGCGTTCACGGTCAAGGGCCAGGAAGCGGCTGTTTCCGAACTGGTCTTCAAATCGCCCCGGGCGAGCGGAAAGCTCTCCGGGACCCTGCGCGCCGCCCCCGATATCCCCAATAGCGCCCTGGCCCTGGCCGGGGAATGGAAGGTCGATCCCGCCGATCTCAAGATGACCGCCATCGCGGATCAGGCGGCCATCAAGGCCCTGCGCCAGCGCGCCCCCCTGTCCCTGCGTCTTTCCGGAACCCTGGCCGCGCCCCAATGCGCATGGCATTGAGACGTCCCCGCCCCGTCCCAGGCTCCTGACGGCGCATGCGGCGCCGAACGCCGGACTCCCCGGCCCAGGCGGCCCTATTCCCCGCCAAGCAGAAGCATGAACAACGGCGCCGGATAGAGTCCCGCGCCCGCCGGGGCCAGGCGCGTGAAGGTCAAGGCCATGCCGGAGCGCAGGGCGGCCGTGTTGAAGGAATACTTGGTCCCCTCGGTTCCCGTGGCGTTTTCCAGGCCCACCGTGGCGGACGCGCCCCCATCATAGGCCGCGTCGCCGAAATCCACGCTCTTGTAGACGAAGACCACGCCGCCGCCGGTCTCCCGGAAAAGAACCTGGAACGAGACCGGACTGGACGACGCGTAATGCTGGAGGTTCTCAAAGGAGACCACGGCCGTGCGGTTGGGGGATTCCCCCTGGACGGCGTAGAGGATGCGGCTGTCCGCGTCCGACGAAACCAGCAGATCGTCCCAGAGCGGCGCAACGATGGCGTTGGGATTGACCGTTGTCGGGATGTCCTGGTTGGCGTAGGCGCTGGTCCCGCCGCCGAAGCCGATATAGCCGTTGCTTGAGACGTACATGGCCGTAAACGAGCCGTAGTAGAAGGGGAAGCTGAAGGGCAGGTCCGCCTGGACATACGCGTCGTCCCCGGAGGACAGCAGGGTCTGCCCGGTCTGGGAAATGTCCGTCCAGGCGTAGTCCGTCCCGGAAACCGCGTAGGACACGGCGGGCTTGACCGAGCCCGTCGCGGAGGCGCTGACGCTCGCATAGCCCGGGGCGGCGCCGGTCACGGTCACGGTCACGGCCTCCTGGGCGTGGCGCGCGGTCCAGGTTCCGCCGAAAATCCCGTCTCCCGCCGCCCCGTCCTCGTGGGCGCCGTCGTCGTACAGGGGGATGGAGGCGTCGCCGTTGTCGAAGGCGGCCGCGGCCGTGGCGCCGGAAACCGCATCGCCGCAGGACGTGGCCACCCGGGCCTTGACCTCGACCTGCGCGCCCGGAGCGGCGTTGAAACCGGCCACAGGCGAAAGAAGGCTCGCGGAGAGGGTTCCGGCCTGGCAGGAATAGACCAGGTGGGCGGCCGAACAGGCCACCCGGGCCGCGTGGTAGGCGATGCGCATGTAGCCGTTCTCGCCCCAGGACGGCCCCCAGCTGTTGCGCAAAATCCAGTAACCCTGCGTATCCGGATCGCCGTTGTCGTTCCAGCCGACAAGGGCCACGCCGTGGTTGGTGGTGGTGTAGGCGCAGGGCGTGCCTGGGCAGGTGGTGGCCGTGTCGTTGTAGACGCCCGACGAATAGGCCTGGAAGGCCGAGGTGACGTAGACGGCGGCGTCCACCGCGCCGTAGGTCATGATGGCCCGCTTGATGGCTTCCACGTCGCCGCAGGTCAACCGCCCCCAGGAGGAAAAGATCACGGTGGGATAGACGCAATCGGCGCAGACGCCCGGGTCGGTCTCGGTATAGGGCAGGTCGGCCTCGAAGGCGATGCCCTCGCTGGTCAGGGCCGCAAGCTCGGCGTAGTCGTAGTCCGCGCCGTCGCAGCCGGAAAAATGGTCCACGTACAGACCATGCGCCCCCAGGACCCAGGCGATGTAGGACTCGGAAAAATCCGCGGCCTGGGCGCCGTACCTGCCGGTGGCCAGATTGTATGTGGCCTCGGCGGCGGCCGCCGCGCCGAAGGCGTAGCAGGAGCCGCAGCTCCCCTGGTTGCGCACCGGGCCGATGTAGGACTGGCCGTTCACGTTGCGCAGGTCGAAGGACGAGGGCAGGACGACGTCGTTCGTTAAGGAAAGCCCCGACGCTTCGGTCCGGGGGGCCTGGACGGCCAGATCATTGGAACCGGGAAGGCTGGCCCGCCGGTTGAAGTATTTCGCCTTCTGGTCCTCGGGCAGGTCGAATATCCAGTTGTGGGAGACCTGGAACGCATAGCCGTTGCGGGAGATCTTGTCCCGCAGCGTCGCCAGATCGTCGCCGGGCTCGAAAGCCACGGCCTGGGCCAGGGCGTTTCCCGCAAGGGCAAGGAGAAGACCCAGCAAAAGCGCAAAGCGGGCGACGGAGGCCAGACCCGGCCACGCTCCCCTTTTCGCCGACGGGAAGGCGCCGCCGCCAATAGGTTCATGCGCCCGCCCTTGGAACGATCCCATGAAAGGCCTCCGGTTAAAATCGCAAACGTCGCCGGGTGAGTCTTAATTCTAGTATAATAACGACGCCAAGCGCCCTGGTCAATCAACCCGGCCGCTTGTCCGAAGACCGCTTTTTTGGCGCAAAGCCCCGGGCATTGACAACCCGGCTCCCCGGCGTTACCAGCCCGGAAACGCTTAGTCCCGCCTGTGGCGGGAGCGGGGGACCCGTTTTGTTGGGGCGTATCGCCGTCATGGCGTAGGGCAACCTCTTCGGCCCGAGCCCGTCAGCTAACCTCGTCGGCGTCGAAGGGGAAACCTCCGGTCATCCGCTGGTTTCCCGCAAACCGGCTTGTCCAAAGGCATGACCATGGCTCGCACGTTCGCGTCCGGCGGAGCCTTCGCTCCGTCGCCTTCCCTTGCTCTCCCAGTCCATCTCCGTTTGTCCGCGACTTCTTTTCCGCACGGCGCGTGGCGGCCGTCCCCGCCGCCCGGCCTCTTCCCCGACATTCCGCAGTTGCCGGGCTAGCTCCCGGCTCATCAAGCGGTTTCAGGAAACTATCCTTTTCGCCATCGGCGCGGCCGGGCCTCAGGCCCGACGCCGCGTTTCCCGCGCACCCGGCGCGCGTTTCCCCGTGGGGAAGACGCCGCGCGTCTGCGCGTCACAACGGAGAAGCTCCATGCTGGAAAACAGTTCCGCGCCCCTTTCCCGGCGCGTCAAGAACATCGTCATCGGCAAGTCCTTGAACCTTGGGGACCAATCCATTTTCCACCACCTCTCGCTCATCGCCTTTTTCGCCTGGGTGGGGCTTGGGGCGGACGGCCTGTCCTCGTCCTGCTACGGACCGGCCGAGGCCTTTCTGGCCCTCGGGGACCACGCCGGGCTGTCCCTTTTCACGGCCCTGGCCACGGCGGGGACCATCTTCGTCATCAGCGCCGCCTACAGCCAGATCATCGACCTGTTCCCGGCCGGGGGGGGCGGCTACGTGGTGGCCTCCAAGCTCCTGTCCCCGAAATTCGGCATGGTTTCGGGCTGCGCCCTTCTGATCGACTACGTCCTGACCATCTCCGTCTCCGTGGCCAGCGGGGCGGACGCGGTCTTCAGCTTCCTGCCCGCCTCCTGGCTCCCCTGGAAGACCACCGCAGCAATCGCCGGCGTGGTCTTCTTGATCCTGCTCAACCTGCGCGGGGTGAAGGAATCCGTCCTGGTTCTCGCGCCCATCTTCCTGCTTTTCGTGCTCACCCACCTCGCGGCCCTGGGCTATGGGCTGGGTTCGCACGCGGCGGGCTTTCCGGCCACGGCCGCCCGCATCGGCGCGGATATCGGCGCGAGCCGCGCCCAACTGGGGACGCTGGGCATGGCGCTGCTCATCCTGCGGGCCTACGGCGTGGGCGCGGGCGCCTTCACCGGCATCGAAGCCGTGAGCAACGGCCTGCCCATCCTGCGCGAGCCCAGGGGCAAGACCGGCAAGCGCGCCATGCTCTACATGGCCGTTTCCCTGTCCCTGGCCGTGACCGGCCTGACCCTCTGCTACCTGCTTTTCCAGGTGCGGCTCCAGCCGGGCAAGACGCTCAACGCCGCGCTTTTCGAAGCCATCACCGCGAGCTGGGGGCCATTTTGGGGCGGAGGCTTCACCCGGCTGACCCTGGCCTCCGAAGCGTTGCTGCTTCTGATCGCGGCCCAGGCCGGGTTCGTGGACGGCCCCAGGGTCTTGTCCAACATGGCGCTCGACCGCTGGCTCCCCGCCAGGTTCGCGCTCCTCTCCGACCGTCTGGTCGCCCGCAACGGCGTCCTGCTCATGGGCGGGGCGGGCCTCGTCCTCATCCTGGCCACGGGCGGGTCCGTGGACATGCTCATCGTGTTCTACAGCATCAACGTGTTCATCACCTTCGTCTTGTCCCAGCTCGGCATGGCCCGCCACTGGTGGAGCGTCCGGGGCCGGGAGGCGCGCTGGCGCAAGGGGCTTTTCATCAACGGCCTGGGCCTGGCCCTCACCGCCTCCATCCTGTGCATGGTGACCGCCGTGAAATTCCACGAGGGCGGCTGGATCACCCTGGTCATCACCGGCGCCCTGGCCGGACTGGCCCTTTGCGTGAACCGGCACTACCGCCGGACCGGCGCCATGATCAAAGCGCTCGACGCCCTGTGCGAGACGCTGGACGCCGGTCCTGACGAACCGGCGCCGGACGGGGTCTCCCCCTTACCCGCACGCCCGGACCCGGACGCGCCCACGGCGGTCTTTTTCGTCAACGGCTACAACGGCCTGGGCATCCATACCCTGCTTGGCGTGATGCGGCTTTTCGGGCGGGAAATGAAAAATCTCGTCTTCGTCCAGATCGGGATGGTGGACGCCGGGGTGTTCAAGGGCGCGGACGAGCTGGCCCGGCTCAAGGCCTCCATGGAACAGGAACTGGGGAAATACGAGACGGCCATGCGCCGCAGGGGGTATTACGCCGAATCCCACTGGGCGGTGGGCACGGACGTGGTCCGCGAGGTCATGGAGCTGGCCCCGGTCATCGCCGAGCGCTTCCCCCGGGCCATCTTCTTCGGCGGCCAGCTGGTCTTCGCGCGGGATAATTTCATCACCAGGCTGCTGCACAATTCCATCGTCTTCAGCCTGCAACGCCGGTTCTATCATCTGGGGCTTCCCTTCATGATCATGCCCATCGTCCTGGAACCGGCCGGGGAGGAGGACCGGGAAATCCCGGAAGCGTCCGGTTCCTGACCGGCCCCGGACGCCGGGGCGCCCGTCCCGGCGTCCGGCCGCGCGCCCGATCGCTCGCCCGATCGTTCGGCCCGGCGGGCGGTCTTGCCCGGCCCGGCGGCCTTTGCTACGGCATTCCCCAACGCAAACGCCGTGCGCGACCCCTTCGCGCCCGTCCGCACAATCATCCCGCAGGGAGGCTTCATGGCCCGCGCCGTCCTGGTCAGCGATTTCGACGGAACCATTACCAAAAACGATTTCTACAAACTGGTCGCGGCGCATCTGTTGTCCGAGGACGCGCTCACCCCCTGGCAGGACTATCTGGCCGGGCGGCGCACCCATTTCGAGGCGCTGCGGATCATCTTCGGCCGCATCAAGGCGCCAATCGGGAAGCTTGAAGAGCTTGCCCGCATGATGGAGCCCGCGCCCGGGCTGGCCCAGGCCGTTTCGCGGCTTCGGGCGGCGGGCTGGGAGATCGTCGGCGCCTCGGCCGGGTGTTCCTGGTACATCGAGCGGGTTCTGGCCCAGGCGGGCGTGACGATGACGGTGTACGCCAATCCCGGCGAATACCCGGAAGGCGGCCCGCTCGTCATGCGCGCGCCCTCGGATTCGCCCTTTTTCACGCCCGAGACCGGCGTGGACAAGGCGGCCATCGTGCGTTTTCACCAGAAGGAAGTTACGACTGTGGCCTTCGCCGGGGACGGCTTCGCCGACCTGCCCGCCGCCCTGGCCGTCCCGGCGGACCTGCGCTTCGCCCGGGCCGATCTGGCCCAGGCGCTCACGGAAAAAGGCGAGGCCTTTCGTCCCTTCGATGTCTGGACCAAGATCGCCGACGCCCTTTTATCCGGGGAGGACGCCGCATGAACCGGCCCAAGCAGATTCTCGTTCCGAGCCTTGTGCGCATCAAATCCGGGGCGCTGTCACGCCTGGGGCTCTACTGCCGCCGGGAGGGACATGAGAAGGTTCTTGTCATGGAGAGCGCCGGGCTGCCGGAGGCCGTCACGCGGGCGGCCTCTTCCGGATTCGAGGCGCAGGGGATCGAGACCGCGCGCCTGACCGTCACGGACAACGATTTCGAGGACGCGGCCCGCATCTTCGCGGACCTTCCCAAGAAACTCTCGGCCATTGTGGGGCTTGGCGGCGGCAAGGCCCTGGACATGGCCAAATACGTGGCCTTTCTGGCGCGGCTGCCCTACTACGCCGCGCCCACTTCGCTTTCCAACGACGGCTTTTGCAGTCCGCAGTCCAGCCTGACCGTGGGCGGCAGGCGCCGTTCCCTGGCGGCGGCCTTGCCGCGCGGCGTCATCGTGGATCTGGACGCCTGTCTGGCCGCGCCCAAGCTCTTGTGGCTGTCCGGCGTGGGGGACCTGGTTTCGAAGCTCACGGCCGTGGCGGACTGGAAGCTGGCCTTTCACCACGCCGGGGAGCCGGTGGACGATCTGGCGGCGCTGTTATCCGACGCCACGGTGCGGCAGTTCCTCTCGAATCCGGGCTTCGACGCGCAGGGGACGGGACTCTTGGCCACGGCGCTGATGCTGAACGGCATCGCCATGGAAATCTGCGGCTCCTCGCGCCCTGCCAGCGGCAGCGAGCATCTCCTCTCCCACGCCCTGGACGCCATCTCCGCGCGTCCCAGGCTGCACGGCCTGCAGGTGGGGGTGGCGACCTATATCGTGAGCAGGCTGCAAGGCGCCCAGAGCGAGGTGATCGACGGGCTTTTTCAGGCCACGGGCTTCTGGGAAGCGGTATGCGCCGATCCCTTCTCCCGCGAGGAATGGCTCCAAGCCGCCCGGCTCGCGCCGACCATCAAGGACGATTTCTTCACCGTGCTGTCGCTTAGGGATTGCGTGGCTGAGATCGAGGGGGTCATCGACGGGGACAAGGCACTACTATATTGCTATACAAGATGATCACTATGGAAGACAATCTACAGGTAGCTATCTCTTTTCCTTAATCAAATCAAAAAAGGACTTTCCGTATTTAATTGCTAAACGTTGATAAAATTCAGGTTCACAATCTTTGATAAAGGCCAAAAGTCCTTTTGCCGACTGAAACTCCTCATCAGTAATCTGCTCAATACTAATTTTATATAGTAACTTTTTAATCTTATTTTTCTGCTCTCTCCCTATTGTAACCCTTCCATCTGGTGTAACAAATAATCCGTTGACAACTCTTTTGGTCCCTCTGGATAAAAATAACGTTTTTCTTTCATTCAAAGTTAGTTTTGGATTTTCAAACTCATTCAGTAACATTTGAACAGCATGATGAAAATCAGCACAGACGCCCTTTGTATTTGTTGAAAAGTACAAGTCATCTGCATACCGCGTAATCGCAGATTTAACATCTATTTCTTTAGACAGAGCATGAAAAGCACTATCTAAATCCCGCATAACGATATTGCTAATAACTGGAGAAGTAGGAGCACCTACCGGTAAAACATAATGTTGAGATGACCTAGAACGAAACAAAATCTTTTCCAGCAACTGTTCATCTTGAGGTCTTAATAAGTATATTTGTTCAAGTTGCTTTTTTAAATCATCACACTTAATTGAAGGAAAAAAATCAAAAAAATCAAGCCGAATTGTATAGTTATAACTTGAATGCTGACTTGCAGATTTGAGCAGAGGAGACTTGATACCAGGAACATATGCCATTGCTATGTTATGAATTTCTATACCAGATAAAACAGTGTGATATATTGCCAGTTATAAAGCCTTAACTTCCTTACATGGGTGTTGTATTTGCCGAAAACCTCCGGAGCTCTTCGGAATAGTATATATTTTATACCTGTTACAATACGACCTAACCATTTCCTCCAGCTCTTTTGGATTAATAAATAGAAACCGAGAAACCTTCTCTAATATATCAAGATCTGGCCTCAAGTTTATCCCCTTGCCAATAATGCGAGACGCTCTTTCATGTTCTTTTGATAAAACAAAATGACTTTGGCTCGAGTCGTTAAAAAATATTTATGGTCAAAAAAAACAACAAAGCTCATATCACAATTCACTGGAATATAAAATTCTCCAGTTCTGCGGATAAAATTCAAAGCCAACAACAATGTGATATCATTATATATTTTATCTAGCCTAGCGCCTGCAAAGATCCCCAACAAGAATTCTATTATTTCCTTACTCTTTATAGGAGCAAATAGTCTTACGATTTCGTACAAGAACAGGAGCCTTTCTTTGGATTGAACAAGAAATGTATCGACATCGTTAAAAGCTAACCGAACCCTTCTCTTTCTTTTAACTTTTTTAAGCCTCTCTTCAATATCAATGAAACAATCAACAAATGTTGTATCGCAATAGTTTATTGTTGGCCCCAATGCATCATGCATATTAGATATTTTTTTTAATGGGCCGACATTGATGAATGACTCTGAATCTACATACCTTTTATCGTTAACTGGAATTATTATTTTACATAAATCGTCGGAAACCGCAAAAGCACCAAGTTCCGTATATGCACTTTCACTTTCGAGAAGGATCAATATACAATCTGAATATACTGCAATTTCATTTTCTACAGTTAGCAAATCTTGATTTTTCTCCTGCATAAAATTAAAAAATTTCTCAGCTAGAAGAAAATGATATCCTTTCATATGTCTTGTCGCATACTCAACAAATATTCTGCGCTTAGAACATATGTCATCAATATTTTTCCCACAGACAAAAACTATGGTCGCATCAGCCCTAAGGTATATTGAGCCAAGAATATCTGGAGTGATTGTTTTGATTGGATTCATAGAATAACCAATTTACTTACTTTGAGCAACGACCTTCGAACGTCTTTCGAAGGGAGGAATCGACCTTCGAAAGACGTTCGAAGGTCGTGAACCTCAGAAGATATTATTGAGGATGATTTACATCATCCTTCTGAATTCACCCTAGGGGCGTATTCAGATAGAACTAAGTAAATTGGCTAGCTGATATAATCCTATCGCAAATGCATTGTCAATCAGACGAGATTACCAAAACACATTCCATATACATTTATTCTTCCCAATCAAGCGTCCTCTGCACCGCCTTTTTCCAGCCCTTGTAGCCGGCGGCGCGGACGGTTTCGTCCATTTTGGGGTCCCAGATCTTATCGATCGCCCAGTTCTTGCGCAGGTCGTCCAGATCGTTCCAGTACCCCACCGCCAGGCCCGCCGCATAGGCCGCGCCAAGGCAGGTCGTCTCCGATACCTTGGGACGGATCACCGGCACGTTCAGCACGTCCGACTGGAACTGCATGAGCAGATCGTTGTGCACCATGCCGCCGTCCACCTTGAGACTGGTCAGCTCCACCCCGGAGTCCTTGTTCATGGCCTCCACGATGTCCTTGGTCTGGTAGGCGCTGGCCTCCAGCACCGCCCGGGCGATGTGGCTGCGGTTGGCGTAGCGCGTGAGCCCCACGATCACCCCGCGCGCGTCCGGACGCCAGTACGGCGCGAAAAGCCCCGAAAAGGCCGGCACGCAGTACACCCCGCCGTTGTCGTCCGCGTGCATGGCCAGCCGCTCGATCTCCGGCGCGCTCTGGATGAGCCCCAGATTGTCGCGCACCCACTGCACGAGCGCCCCGGCGATGGCGATGGAGCCCTCCAGACAGTAGACCGGCGGCTCCTTGCCCAAGCCATAGGCCACGGTGGTGATGAGCCCGTGCCTGGAGGGAACCGGCTCCGTTCCGGTGTTGAGGAGCAAAAAGCAGCCCGTGCCGTAGGTGTTCTTGGCCTCCCCGCGCTCGAAACAGGCCTGGCCCATGAGCGCGGCCTGCTGGTCGCCCACCGCTCCGCACACGGGCACGCGCGCCATGAGCGGACCGTCCTCCATGGTCGGCCCCCAGGTGTCCACGTCGCTGGAGGGAACGATGCGCGGCAGACAGGCGCGCGGTATGTCGAGAACTTTCAGAATATCCTCGTCCCAGGACAGGGTCCGCAGGTCCATGAGCATGGTCCGGCTGGCGTTGGTCACGTCCGTGACGTGGGCGCCCCCGCGCGGACCGCCGGTCAGGTTCCAGATGACCCAGGTCTCCATGGTGCCGAAAAGCGCCTCGCCCCGGTCGGCCGCCGCCTTGGCCTCGGGAACGTTGTCCAGAATCCATTTGATCTTGGGACCGCTGAAATAGGTGGCCACGGGCAAGCCGGTCTTTTCCCGGAAGCGGTCGTAGCCGCCGTCCGCAGCCAGTTCCTTGCAGATCTCATGCGTGCGGGTGCACTGCCAGACGATGGCGTTGTAGAACGGCTTGCCCGTCTGCCGGTCCCAGACCACCGTGGTCTCGCGCTGGTTGGTGATGCCGATGGCCGCAAGGTCCGAGCCGCTGATCCCGGCCTTGCGCAGGGCGCCGGTGATGACCTCGGCCGTGTTGCGCCAGATCTCCATGGGATCGTGCTCCACCCAGCCGGGCTTCGGGAAAATCTGCTCGTGCTCCTTCTGGTCCATGGACACGATGCGCCCCTGCCGGTCGAAAATGATGAACCGCGAACTGGTCGTGCCCTGGTCCACCGCGCCGATGTATCTGCTCATGCTCCACCTCGCTTGAAGGTCATGGGATAGGTTGTTTAGCCGTGTTTGAGGATTTCCGGCAAGTCCCGGCCGCCCTGGCAATGGTCGCTGAAAAGGGCCATGGCCGCCGCGTCGCCGCACAGGCACAAGGCCTCGGGCGCAAGGCCGAAGGCGAGCCCCAGAAGCTCCGCCAGAAACACCGAGGGGATTTTCGGGGAATACGTCCCCACCACCCCGGGCGGCCGCTCGTCCAGCCGGATGCCCTCGAACTGCATCTGGCACCAGGTGCAGGCCGTGGCCAGGGCGTCCGCGCCCGAGGCCGCCGCGCCGTCGAGCTTGCGATGCATGAGCGCGAGCGCCAGCCGGTCGTTCTTTCCCCAGAGCGGATTGCCGCAGCATTCCAGACGCTGGGGCCAGGGCGCGCAGGCCGCGCCCGCCGCTTCCAGCACCGTCTCGAACACGGTCGGATAAATGGGGTCGTCGAAGCAGGTGACGTCGGACGGCCGCAGGGCGTGGCAGCCGTAATGCGCGGCCACGGTCAGACCGCTCAGGGAGACGGTCGAGCGCTTGCGGATGACCTCGGGTCCCAGGTCCCGGGCCAGAACCGTGAGCAGATGGCGGCAGTCGGCGGACATGGCCGCGTCCAGGGCCTCCCGGTCCCCGGACCGGCGGGCCAGGGCGCCCACGTCCCGGCGCAGCCGCGCGTCGTCGCGAAGCGAGGCCTGGATGATCTTCATGTGCCCGAAACAGCATTTGCACGGGGTCATGATGGCGTACCCCATGCGCGCGGCCCGGGCCAGCACGTCCACGGCGGAGAGGGCCGAGGCCTCAAGGCTCTGATGGCGCGAGGGAAAGCCGCAACAGGTCGCGTCCATGTCGCGCAGCGTCACGCCGAGCGCGTCGAACACGGCCCGAAGCGCCCTGCCGTAGCGGGGAATGAAATAGGCCATGCGGCAGCCCGGGAAATAGGCGTATGTCTTCATGCGCCCCTCCCCGTGGCGGCGTCTGTTCGCGGCGGATCGCCGAGATCCTGGAAATCCACGTCGCGAAGACGGGCGTGGGCCAGGTTGCGCAGTTCAAAGAGCACGTCCGCCACCTTGATGCCCTGGGGACAGAATTCCTGGCATTTGTAGCAGGTCACGCAGTTCCAGACCATGCGGGTGGCGATGGCGTCGTCGCGAAGGCCCATGCGCACAAGGTTCATGATCTGATGCGGGCTGGCGTCGATATCGTCCGGGGACGCCCCGAGGGCGGCCGTGACGGGGCACACGCTGGTGCAGGTGGAACACTGCACGCAGGGGGCGAAGGTTCCGGGATCGCCGGTCAGGCGGGGCAGATGGGCCGCCCCCATGCGCCTGGGCCGCATGAGGGTCTCCACGGGCGGCGGCGGGATTTCCGCCCGGCCGCGCAGGAAGACGTAGGGGTCCTTGGGCCCCTTCTCGTTCAGCTCGCGCTTGGAGGCCAGCCACAAATCCTGCAGATCGATGCCGCAGGGGCAGATGCGCGAGCATCTGTAGCAGGCGGTGCAGGTGAAGGACCCCTCGGCCAGCCGCCCCCGGTCGCGCACGCTCTGGGGCTTTCCCCGCCAGTAGGCGAACAGGCTTTTCAGCTTTTCGGACGGCAGGACGGCGGGATCGGCCAGGGCCTCGTAGGACGGCCCCACGCTGCAGACCAGGCTGCACGCCCCGCAGTGAACGCAGGCGTCCAGCGCCATGGCCCGGCGGGTCTCGGCGGCCGGGCCCCCGGCCTCGCCCGGAATCCCCGCCGCCGCCCGGCACAGCAAGCTGACCGGCGCGGTCAGGATATGGCGGAATTTGGAAAAGGGCAGCCAGGCGATGAACAGGAAAAAGAGCAGGTAATGGGCGTCGTGCAGCCATTCGTCGGCCCGCAGGCGTTCCATTTCGGGAGCGATCGGTTGAAGGGCCAGGACCATGGGCCGGGTGACGAAGGCCGAGGACGCCGGGGCGTGGCACATGGCGCAGCTGGCGTCGGAAAGCTCCTTGCCCGCTTCCACGGTCTGCGGGTCCTTTGGGGGCGGCGTTTCGAAAACCGAGCCGTAGGACGCGGCCCAGAAGGCCTTGACCGCCTCAAGCTCCTCGGGCGCGGGCGAAGGCAGGTAATCGGCGGCCATGCGATCGAAGGAGCGCTCGGAGAGGGTCTTGGCCGCGTCGAACAGGTGGCCGGACAGGATGATGGCGAAGAGAAGCCCCAGGGCCAGCCAGTCCTCCGGGCCGCTTATCCGGCGAAGCCGCCCCACGGCCAGGCGCCGGACCAGGGCCAGGGCGGCCCCCAGGAGGACCATGGCCCCGAAGAGGTTGCGCAGGAACTGGTAGGGGTCGAGCGTGGGCTCGTAGTCCGGAAAATACGGCCTGGACAGGACCGGCTCCAGGGCGTGCATGAAAAACAGGCCGAAAAACCCGGCGAAAATGGCGAAATGGGCCAGCCAGCGGACCGGGCTCTGCCGCAGGACGTGGAACTGGAGGAGGATTTCAAGAATCAGGGAACGCGACATGGCCAGGAACCGGCCGCGAAACAGGGCGCGCCCGAAGGCGGACGCGCAGGCGGGAAGCCGCCGGCCGGCCGGCGAGAACCACCGCGCGGCCATCACGACCGAACCGGCCACAAGGACGCACAGGGCAATCGCCAGGGTCAGCCTGAAAACGGTCATACCCCTCCCGCGCGCGGGACGCGCCGTCGCGTTCCGCGCCGCATTCGTTCATCAAGACGGTCAGCTTCAACCTATCCCGGCATGCTCCGTAGGCGCGGCTTTTTCGCGCCGCGCGCGTCCGTGAAGGACGCCTTTATTCCTGACGGCCCGTACGCGTACGGCCGCCCGCGTCCGCAAGAGACGCCGTGGCGGCCGCCGCCAGCCGTACCGCCTCAAGCGCAAACGCGCGGCGGTTGCGGGACGGGACGCCCGTCCGGTCATCCGGCCGCGATGTCGTTCACGGCGGCGTAGGCCGTGGCCAGGGCCGTACCGGCGCCGCATTTCATGCGGATCCAGTCCTGGCCCGCCAGGATGGAGCCCGCGGCGTAGAGATTGGGAAACGCGGGCAGTCCGTCCGCGCCCAGGGGGCGCAGGCGCGCGTCCGTGACGATCCCGGCCCGGTTGATCGGGTGCCCGGCCTGGTCGAACATGTCCTTCTGGTGCCAGGCGGCCCGGCCTTTGGGCTGTTCCACGGGCAGGCCGAACACGGCCTCGCGGACAAGCTCCCGCTCGGCCTTGAGGCCCTTGCCGAAAAACCGCCCCGAAGCCAGGATGGCGGCCTTGGCCCGCACGGTGAACTCCTCGGCGTTGCGGCCCATGGAAAACAGAAAGCTCCCGTCCTCCTCCACCCGGCAGCCAAGGACGAGCTTCTGGAACAGGCTTTTGAGCCCCTTCCCGGCGAGCCCCTCCTCGAAGGCGGCCTTCAGGCGCAACCCGGTCACGCCCGGGGGCATGGTGGGAATCTCGAAAATCCCCACGCCCAGAAGGCGCTCCATCTCGGCGAAGACCTTGCCCGGCCGGTAATGGCCGAGCACGGCGGGAAAGGCCACGTAGGCCGCGTCCCCGATATGGGGCCGCACGGCCTCGGCCAGGGCCTGGCGGACGCTTTCCCCCTCCAGGGCGAAGGCCATCTTCTCCACATACAGATCCCCGGTCATGCCCGGGAAATCGAGCCGGACAAAGCGCAGGCCGGGCCAGTCCGCTTTTTGGGTCTCGGCGATCTGGCGGGCGGAAAAACCCTTGAGCCCCTCGAAATCCACGATCAGGCAGGGGGCTTTTTCCTCCATGGCCAGGACGGCCTTCCACATGCTTTCAGGAACCCGGTAGGTTCTTTTGCTCGTGCCCACCGGGGTGAGGATTTCGACGTTGCGTCCGTCCCGCCCGGCGTAGGGCATGCCCGCCTGGGCGAGAAAGCCGGTGAAGGCGCCGAACGCGGCCTCGATGTCCTTGCGCGCCACCTTGGCGTAGGGGTGGGCGGGGTTTTGCGCGATCTCGGCCGCGATGGCGGCGAAGGGATCCTCCCAGAGCCTGCCCTCCTCGATGGGCGTGACGGCCATGAGGTCGAGCACGGACGAGGCGAAGAGGGTTTCGCCGGGAAGTCCGGCCTGGGCCGTGACCAGCCCCTTCTCAAGGGCGAACAGGGAGGCGGCCATGCCGGCCAGCCCCGCGCCGATGACGAGCACGTCGCAGGAAACGTCTTTGCGTTCCATGGCTAGGCGCCTCCTTTGCGGCTCTTGTGATTGTGCAGTTCCAGACCCATGAGCCCGCAATGCAGGGCTTCCTGGAACTCGGCCTGCATGAGCGGGAATCCCCAGAGGATGGGGGAGACCCCGCGCCAGCGGCCGCCGAGGAAGGCGCGGATTTCCTCGATTCCGGCGTCGCCGTACAGGGCCTGCCGGTCGTAGAGGTGGGCGCAGACCCGCAGGCTGCAAAATCCGCCCTGGCAAGGCCCCTTGCCGATGCGGCTGCGAAGCCCCAGGGAAAGAAGCGCGGGCCCGGACTTGTGACGGGGCATGGAGGCCAGAAGCTCGTCCACCACGCCCTTGGAGACCATTTCGCATTCGCACAACAGGGCGTCCTTGGGATCGCGGCGGGCGAGCCAGGTCCGGGGGGCCAAACCTGGCTCGGTCCACTTGCCGCCGGCGTGCGAGGGGAGGGGGGTTTCCCGGGTAAGGCAGGGCGCGGCGACGCCCAGCTTCTCGCAAACCAAATCAGCCGCCTTTTCGGCCATGAGCCGGTAGGTTGTCAGCTTGCCGCCCGTGATGGTGGCGAAATTCACGACCCCGTCCCGGGCGTGGTCCAAAAGGGCGAATCCCCGGCCGATGCCCCGGCCGCCGTCCTCGTCCTGGCTGGACGCGGAGGCCAGCTTGCCGAACAGCGGGCGCACCCCGGCGTAGGCCCGGATGTAGCGGGTGGTTTCCAGGACCGGGACCATGGCGGCCCCCTCCTCGATGATGTGGTCCACCTCGGGGATGGTGGGACGGCAGTCCTCGGGGTCCTCCACGGTGACCGAGGTGGTGCCGAGGATGGAGACCGTGCCGCCGGGCACCAGGATGTCCGCGTCCGTAGCCTTGCGCAGACGGTTGATCACCATGTCGGCGATGCGGTCCTGGGTCACGAGCAGGGTTCCCTTGGAATAGACCAGGTCCACATCGAGCCCGGCGAGCCTGGCCACGATGCCCGCCCAGGCGCCCGAGGCGTTGATCACCTGGTCCGCCACGACCTCGGTCTCCTCTCCCGTCTCGTCGTCGAAAAGCAGGGTGGAGACGATGCGGCCGTCCTTCACGGTAAAGGCGGCGGCCCGGGCGTTGGCCAGAAAGACCATGCCGCGCTCGCCCGCGTCGGCGATGTTGTCGAGCGAAAGCATGAACGGGTCCACCGAGGCGTCGGGGACCTTGTAGGCGGCGATGAGCCTGCCGGAAAGAGCGGGCTCCAGCTCCCTGGCCCGGGCCGGCTCCAGGGCGGCGGCCTCGATGCCGCAACGCGCGCACATGGCGGGAAAATCGGCGACATAGCGCTCGTCGTCCCCTTCCACGGCCACGAACAGGCCGCCCGCGTCGTCCACGCAGTGCGGGGCCAGACGTTTCAAAAGCGCGCCCTCCTCCCGGCATTCCGTGGCGGCCTCCATGTCCGAGGCCACGTAGCGGGCGCCGCTGTGCAGCAGGCCGTGGTTGCCGCCGGAAGCTCCGGCGTTGACGTCGCGCTTTTCGGCCAGCACGCAGGACACGCCGCGAAGGGTCAGGTCCCTGGCGATGCCCGCGCCGGTGACGCCCGCGCCGATGATCAGCGCCTGGGTTTCTATTCTTTTCGGTTTTCTTGACATAGGGGGTCCTTCAGCGGTCCCTGATACGGGCCGGAAATGCTTGTCTCGGCCGGTTCGGGGCGGCCATTGTCACGTTCGATTCCAGCCCTGTTCGCTCTTCTTGCATTTTTTCTTGTGAAAGAAATGTTCGAATGCTACGTTTTTTTGAAAATACAGGCGAATTTCCGCTCCTGAGCAGGTTTTTCGCTACCACGCCCAAAGTTTTTTGTCATCATTTTTTTCTAAATTCAACACTTGGGGCGTTGTTTTTTCGGAAATGAAAATTGTTTCGGACGATTAGAATTGGAGGGCGCCATGTCGAAATGCGTTTTGAAACAACGCAAGGCCTTGGAAAACGGGCCGGACGAAGCCGCGGCGGCCGACGGCGAAGACGCTTCCGTCGTAGGCGCGAAATCAACCAGCGTCCGTCGCAGGCAGCGGCGCATCCTGAAAATGATCAGCGACAAGGGTTTCGCCTCCATCGACGACCTGGCGCACGCCTTCAGCGTCACCCCCCAGACCATCCGCCGGGACATCAACGAAT
Organism: uncultured Desulfovibrionaceae bacterium; assembly: GCA_937934715.1. Taxonomy (GTDB): domain Bacteria; phylum Desulfobacterota; class Desulfovibrionia; order Desulfovibrionales; family Desulfovibrionaceae; genus CALGYO01. The sequence goes on from CALGYO010000027.1 coordinate 36,800, forward strand.
TAAGCCGCGAGGGGCTGTTGCGCCGGTACCACGGCGGGGCCGGGGTGACCACCAGCACGGAGAATTACGCCTATTCGGACCGCAAGATCCTCTGCCATCAGGAAAAGGAGCGCATCGCGGCCCTGGTGGCCAAGCACATTCCCAACCAGGCCTCGCTTTTCATCAACATCGGGACCACCACCGAAGAGGTGGCCAAGGCCCTGTGCAACCACGACCGGCTGCGGGTGATCACCAACAATCTCAATGTGGCCTCCATCCTCTCGGCCCAGGAGAATCTCGAGGTGATCGTGGCGGGCGGACTGGTCCGGCGCAAGGATTCGGGGATCGTGGGCGAGGCCGCCATTGATTTCATCCAGCAGTTCCGGGTGGATTACGGCATCATCGGCATCAGCGGCATCGACATGGACGGGGCGCTGCTCGATTTCGACTACCGGGAGGTGCGGGCGGCCCGGGCCATCATCGACAACTCCAGGAAGACCTTCCTGGTGACGGACCACACCAAATTCGGCCGCAACGCCATGGTACGGCTGGGGGACATTTGCGAGATCGACGCCCTGTTCACGGACCAGCGCCCTCCCGCCGCCCTGGTGGAAAAGCTCGAGGCCTGCGACGTGAAGCTCTTCGTGGCGGACAAGAGCTGATTTCCCGGCCGTCCTGACCGGTTTTCCCTGTGAAGCGCCCGATTGGGGGGCCTTTCGAAAGGCCCCCGAAAAGCCCGCTCCCCTCGCCGCGTCACGTGAGCCAAGGCCTCGCGCGGGAAGCAAGAATGCGGTCTTTTTTGCGCCCTGCGGGCAGGCCTTCCTGGCGGCCGCGAATCAGGCGCGCCGGTCATATGCCGCCGGAACGCCCGCAACAGGGCGACGCCGTTCCCGGCCGCCGGCATCAGGGACCGCCTGCCCCGTCCCGGCGCAACTTCGCCGCATGGCGGCCTGAGCCGCTTCAACGTCCGCTCGCTCCGGGCCGTTCCCGGCCGCAGTCCATGCGCCGCCGCCCCGCTCCGGATGATCGTCCCGCGTCCCCCTTCGCGCGAGATTCCCCTCGCATGCTTTTACCGAGGCGGCTTTTCAGAACGCCCCCCCCTTCGCGTGAGATTCCCCTCGCATGCTTTTACCGAGGCGGCTTTTCAGAGCCCCCCCTCGCTTCGCGCGAGATTCCCCTCGCATGCCTCCGCAGAGGCTGCTTTTCAGCGCGCCCCCCCCATTCGCACGGGATTTCCCTTTCATGCTCTTACCGAGGCTGCTCTTCAGAGCGCGCCCCCTCTTCGAGCGGGATTCCCCGGAGCCGCGCCGGGCTGTCCGTCCTCCCCGTCGCGCCCAGCCAACCCCGCCCAGGCCGGACGCGGGACCGGCCTGGAACGCGGTTCCCGTCCCGCCGTTTAACCCGCTGGGAGCCCATGTCCGCGCTCCTTTTGGCCGCCCTTTCCGGCCTCGCCCGGCGCGCAGGCGTCCAGCATCCTGAAATCCTTTTGCAAAGACCGGAATTCCCTTCTCGCGGGGTTCCATTTTTACTTTCATTTTCGACCAAATTCCCCGCGCTCGCTCCGTTTCGGCGCGCCCGGACTCCCGGGAAACAAGACCTGAAAACGTATTTTTTCCTTGTGATTCGCTCAAAAATAAAAGCATGTATTTCAAGGGCGTTACCCTCATTTCAAGAGGTCTATCCCCCCGACGGGCCTAGGATTTACGCCCCTTTTTTTTCGTTTAGTTACACGTGAAATTATCTTTTTCGCTTGAGAAAATTATTCCGCAATGATAGCTTCATGGGCAAAGAATCCGCTTTTTCGATTTTTTTCCAATTTTAACGCGTAGTAGGGCCCTTCCGGGCCAAATGGGGATGGGGTGATGGCCTTTTCGCTCTCGAACGTTGATAAAATCGTAGGAAAGGAGACGTACCTCAAGAACGTCTCCCTGACCTTCGAATCCGGTTCGCAAAACGTCATTCTCGGCAGGACCCTGGCCGGAAAGACCACGCTTTTGCGCATCATGGCCGGGCTCGACAAGCCCACCAAGGGCAAGCTCATGGAAAACGGCGCGGACGTGACCGGGGTATCGGTGCGCAAGCGCAGCGTGGCCATGGTCTACCAGCAATTCGTGAACTATCCGTCCCTAAGCGTCTATGCCAACATCGCCTCCCCGCTCAGACTGGCGGGCATGGCCAAGGCCGAGGTCGACCGCAGGGTTCGTGAAACCGCCGCCATGCTGCATATCGAACCCCTGCTCAACCGTCTGCCCGCCGAACTCTCGGGCGGACAGCAGCAGCGCACGGCCATCGCCCGGGCCCTGGTCAAGGACGCCCAGCTCCTGCTTCTGGACGAGCCCCTGGTCAACCTGGACTACAAGCTGCGCGAGGAGCTTCGGGTGGAGCTGCAGCAGATATTCAAGGCCCGCGACTCCATCGTGGTCTACACCACCACCGAACCCACCGAGGCCCTCATGCTCGGGGGCAACATCGTGGTCATGCACGAGGGCCGCGTCCTGCAAAGCGGTCCCACGGCCGAGGTCTACCACAACCCGGCCAGCATCTCCGTGGCCGCCGTGTTCAGCGATCCGCCCATCAACCGCATCGAGACCAGGGTGAAAGGCGGCTTCGCCGAGCTCGGCCGCATCCTGTCCGTGCCCCTGGACGGCCATCTGACCGGCCTTCCGGAAGGCGACTACATCTTCGGCGTGCGCTCCAACCACCTGTTCCTCAACCGCCAGCACGAACGCGACATCAAGATCACGGCCAAGGTGGAGCTCGCGGAGATCAACGGCTCGGAGACCTTCATCCACGTGATCTACAACGGCGCCCCCCTGGTGGTGCAGGAGGAAGGCATCCATCAGCGCAAACTGGGCAGCGAGATCGACATCTACGTGAGAGCCCGCAAATTTTACATCTTCGACGCGAAGGGCCCCCTGGTGCGGGCGCCGCGCATCGAAGCGGCCTAAGGGCCGGGACTGACCGAAGGAGTATTCATGGCGCGCATCAATCTGAACGAAATCGCCCACAGCTACCGGCCCGATCCGAAAGAGCCCAAGGATTACGCCTTAAAGCGCATCCACAACGTCTGGGACGACGGCGGGGCCTACGCCCTTCTTGGGCCTTCCGGCTGCGGCAAGACCACCCTTCTCAACATCATCTCGGGGCTGCTCATTCCAAGCGAGGGCAGGGTGCTGTTCGACGGCAAGGACGTAACCGGACTGGCCCCGGAACAGCGCAACATCGCCCAGGTTTTCCAGTTCCCGGTGCTTTACGACACCATGAGCGTGTACGAGAACCTGGCCTTTCCCCTGAAAAACCGCAAAATGGATTCCGCCTCCATCGACAAACGGGTGCGCGAGGTGGCCGACGCCCTCGATCTCACGCCGTTTTTGAAGAAACGGGCCAGCGGCCTGGCGGCGGACGCCAAGCAGAAGATCTCCCTGGGACGGGGGCTGGTGCGCTCGGACGTGGCCGCCATCCTGTTCGACGAGCCGCTCACGGTCATCGACCCGCACCTCAAATGGCATCTGCGGCGCAAGCTCAAGGAAATCCACGACCGCTTCAAGCTTACCCTCATCTACGTGACCCACGACCAGGTGGAGGCCATGACCTTCGCCGACCAGGTGGTGGTCATGTACGACGGCGAGATCGTGCAGACCGGAACGCCCCAGGAGCTGTTCGAATGCCCGGAACACGCCTTCGTGGGCTATTTCATCGGCAGCCCGGGAATGAACTTCCTCCCCATGACCCTGGAAGGAAACATGGCCCGCATCAACGGGGCGAGCGTGTCCCTGCCCCCCGGCTACGCCGAGATGGCCCACAAGGCCGGAGGCAAGCTGGAGCTCGGCATCCGGCCGGTATACGCCGCCATTTCGGACGCGCCCTCGGACAACGCCGTCAAGGCGGCCGTGGTCGGCGTGGACGATCAGGGCGACAGCAAGATCGTCACCCTGCGCCTGGGGGAACAGATCTTCCGGTCCAAAACCCCCGAAGGCGCGCGGGTTCCGGCGGAAGTCTGCTACGTTTCCTTCCCGCCGGAAAAGACCAAGCTCTACTCCAACGGCAAGCTTATCAAGTGGGGATGCGACAGTGTCTAAATGGGAAGATAACAAGGCCTGGTTCCTGGTTCTGCCGGTCTTTCTGGTGGTGGCGTTCAGCGCCATCATCCCGCTCATGACCGTGGTCAACTACTCGGTGCAGGACATCCTCGGTCCGGGCGACCGGGTTTTCGTGGGCGACGAATGGTACCGCGACGTGCTGACGGACTTCCGCCTGCACGAGGCGCTCTGGCGCCAGATCGTCTACTCCTTCTGCGTGCTGGCCATCGAGGTCCCGCTGGGCATCGGGGTTGCGCTCACCCTGCCGAAAAAAGGCTGGGGCGTCTCGGCCTGCCTGGTCCTCCTGGCCCTTCCGCTGCTCATCCCCTGGAACGTGGTCGGCACCATCTGGGTGGTCTTCTCCCGTCCGGACATCGGCCTCACCGGGGTGACGCTCAACAACCTCTTCGGCATCCCCTACAATTTCACGGCCAATCCGGTCCACAGCTGGCTCACCGTGCTTATCATGGACGTCTGGCACTGGACGCCGCTGGTGATCCTTTTGTGCTACGCCGGCCTGCGGGCCATCCCCGAGGCCTACTACCAGGCGGCCAAGATCGACGGGGCTTCGCGTTTCGCGGTCTTCCGCTACATCCAGCTGCCCAAGATGCGCGGCGTGCTTCTCATCGCCGTGCTCCTGCGCTTCATGGACAGCTTCATGATCTACACCGAGCCCTTCGTCCTGACCGGCGGCGGACCGGGCAATTCCACCACGTTTTTGAGCCAGTACCTCACCAAGATGGCGGTGGGGCAGTTCGACCTGGGACCGGCGGCGGCCTTCTCCCTGGTCTACTTCCTCATCATTTTGCTGTTCAGCTACATCTTCTACACCGTAATCTCGAGCTTCGACAAAGGAGAGGCGTAATGCGCATCAACCTTCGCCAGGCGGCCCTGCTCGCCTACCTCTTCTTCCTGCTTCTGCCCATCTACTGGCTGGTGAACATGTCGTTCAAGGAGACGGACGAAATCCTCGGGGTGTTCAGCCTGTTGCCCGAGCATTTCACCTGGGCCAACTACAAGATGATCTTCACGGATCCGTCCTGGTACACGGGCTACATCAATTCCATCAAATACGTGGCCATGAACACGGTCATCTCCCTGTCCGTGGCCCTGCCCGCCGCCTACGGCTTCTCCCGGTTCTCGTTCATGGGCGACAAGCACATGTTCTTCTGGCTTTTAACCAACCGCATGTCCCCGCCCGCAGTCTTCCTGCTGCCGTTTTTCCAGTTCTACCAGACCGTGGGGCTCTTCGACACGCACATCGCCGTGGCGCTCGCCCACTGTCTCTTCAACGTGCCGCTGGCCGTGTGGATTCTGGAAGGCTTCATGTCGGGCGTGCCCAGGGAGATCGACGAGACGGCCTTCATCGACGGCTACTCCTTCCCCAGGTTCTTCTTCACCATCTTCATTCCGCTCATCCGGGCGGGCATCGGCGTCACGGCCTTCTTCTGCTTCATGTTCTCCTGGGTGGAGCTCTTACTCGCCCGCACGTTGACCACGGTCAACGCCAAGCCCATCGCCGCGGTCATGACCCGGACGATCAGCGCCGCGGGCATGGACTGGGGCGGCCTGGCGGCGGCAGGCGTTTTGACCATGGTTCCGGGCGTGATCGTGATCTGGTTCGTACGCAACTACATGGCCAAGGGCTTCGCCCTGGGCCGCGTATAATCTCAAGGAGATTCGGGCGATGACTCTTGAATGGATGGCCTGGACGCCTATCACCGCGAGTTTTTTCATCTTCATCGGTCTTGTTCTCATGGGCATGACCGTCTGGCAGATCGTGTCGCCCACGGTGGAAAGCAAGGGGTTTCTCCCCATGCCCACCACCAGGGGGGACCGGTTGTTCATCGGGCTTCTGGGGAGCTGTTATATCCTCCTGGCCTGGATCGGCCTGACGGAATTGAGCTTATGGATAGCCCTGGCGCTCTGTTTCCTCTTCCTCGGCCTGACTCTGCGGTTCGGCTGAGTCCGGGGAGCCGGACCTGGGGGGGCCGGCCTGGCGGACGTCGTGGCGACATTGGCGTGGTAATGGGTCAACAGCGTTAACACCTAATCATTGTGGAGGACCAAGGCCTATGCGTAAACACAAGCTGAGACTGTCCGCGTTCGCCGGTCTCGTGGCCGCCATCTGCCTGCTTTCGGCCGGCGCCGCCATGGCTGACAAGTACACGGACGCCGCGAAAAAATGGGTGGACAGCGAATTCCAGCCCTCGACGCTCTCGAAAGACGAGCAGATGAAGGAAATGGAATGGTTCATCAAGGCCGCCGAGCCCTTCCGCGGCATGGACATCAAGGTGGTCTCCGAGACCATCGCCACTCATGAATACGAGTCCAAGACTCTGGCCAAAGCCTTCTCCGAGATCACGGGCATCAACCTGACCCACGATCTGCTCCAGGAAGGCGACGTCATCGAGAAGATTCAGACCCAGATGCAGTCCGGTCAGAACATCTATGACGGCTACGTGAACGACTCCGACCTCATCGGCACCCACTTCCGCTACGGCTTCGTGCTGCCGCTTTCCGACTACATGGCCGGGGACGGCAAGGACGTGACCCTGCCCACCCTGGACGTGAACGACTTCATCGGCAGGAGCTTCACCACCGCTCCGGACGGCAAGCTGTATCAGCTGCCCGACCAGCAGTTCGCCAACCTCTACTGGTTCCGCAATGACTGGTTCACCAATCCCGACCTCATGAAGAAGTTCAAGGACGCCTACGGCTACGACCTGGGCGTGCCGGTCAACTGGTCCGCCTACGAGGACATCGCTGACTTCTTCACCAACAAGGTCAAGGAAATCGACGGCGTGCGCGTGTACGGCCACATGGACTACGGCAAGAAGAGCCCGGACCTCGGCTGGCGCTTCACCGACGCCTGGCTGTCCATGGCCGGCACCGGCGACAAGGGCCTGCCCAACGGCAAGCCCGTGGACGAATGGGGCATTCGCGTGGAAGGCTGCCGCCCGGTCGGCTCCAGCATGTCCCGCGGCGGCGCCACCAACGCTCCGGCCGCCGTCTACGCCATGGAAAAGTACATGGAATGGCTCAAGAAGTACGCGCCGCCCGAGGCGCTGGGCATGACCTTCTATGAGTCCGGCCCGGTTCCGGCCCAGGGTCACATCGCCCAGCAGATCTTCTGGTACACCGCGTTTACCGCCGACATGACCAAGCCCGGCACCCCCGTCGTGGACGAGAAAGGCCTGCCCAAGTGGCGCATGGCTCCGTCCCCCCACGGCCCGTACTGGCAGGAAGGCATGAAGCTCGGGTATCAGGACTGCGGCTCCTGGACGTTCCTGAAGTCCACCCCGCCGGAGCGCCTGAAGCCCGCCTGGCTGTACGCCCAGTTCTGCGTGGCCAAGTCCACCTCCTTGAAGAAGACCCTGGTGGGCCTGACCCCGATCCGCGAATCCGACATCAACTCTCAGCCCATGACCGACATCGCGCCCAAGCTCGGCGGCCTGGTCGAGTTCTATCGCAGCCCGGCCCGCGTGGCCTGGACGCCCACCGGCACCAACGTGCCCGACTACCCGAAGATGGCCCAGTTGTGGTGGCAGAACATCGGCGAGACTCTGTCCGGCGAAGTCACCCCCCAGCAGGCCATGGACAACCTGGCCGAAGCCCAGGACAAGGTCATGGCGCGTCTTGAGCGCTCCGGCGCGCAGGGCGAATGCGGTCCCAAGCTCAATCCCAAGGAAGATCCCAAGAAGTGGCTCTCCAAGGATCATTCGCCCAAGGAAAAGCTGGCCAACGAGAAGCCCCAGGGCGAGACCGTGGCCTATGACGCTCTGATCCAGGCTTGGCGCGAAGGCCGCGTGAAGTAAGGTTCAGGCAAGACAAGCCCCCCAGGGCGGGGCGTCGCTTCCTTCGGGGGGCGGCGCCTCGCCATTAACCCAAACGCATTCCCCGCTCGTTTCCGGCGGGAAGCCGCCCCGGCCGCGCAGCCGAGGCTCCCGGACCGGATTGAACGCCTGTTCCGGGAGGCCTTATGTCCCTGTCGAATCTCAAAGTCGGCGTCAGACTGGGCGCGGGCTTCGGCGCCATGATCCTGCTTCTCCTCTTGGGCTCTTTCGCGGCCAGCCGCTCCGCCGAATCCCTGTCGAGCCTCACCGTCAAGCTCTACCGCCAGCCCTATGCGGCCACCGCCGCCTCCCTGACCCTGGGTCTGGAATTCGCCCGGCTCGAAAGCGCCATGAAGGACGCCCTGCTCGCCGTCAATCTCCTGGAGATCGAAGCCGCCGAAAAAGCCATGGACGCGCTCTACGGCCAGGCCGGAGAACAGCTCGCCCTTCTTGAAGAGCGCTACCAGGGCGATCCGGGCCTCTTGTCGCGGATCAAGGAGAAGCTCGGCGCCTGGCGGGACGTGTCGAGCCGCATCCTCGGCGCCCTGCGCGACGGCGAACGCGGCCAGGCCACGGCCATCGCCCAGGGCGAAGGCGCCCGGCTCATCGAGGAAATCGGGACCGCGCTCACGGGCATCGCGGGCGGGGCCAAGGAGCAGGCCGCCGCTTTCATCGACAACGCCGAACAAGCCAGGGACAGGGCCAGGAGCGTCATGCTGGGCGTGGTGGCTGCCTCCATCGCGGCGGCCGCCTTGCTGGCCTTTCTGGTCACCCGGTCCATCACCGGCCCTCTCGGCCGCATCATGAGCTATACCGCCGCCATCGGACGCGGCGATCTGGACGCCGCGCCAGAGGGACTGTTCAAGGCCGAATTCCTGAATCTGAAAAACGCCCTGGAATCCATGATCGCCAAGCTCAAGGAAACCATCGTAGAGGCCCGGGCCCAAAGCGCCGAAGCGGAACGCCAGACCACGCTCGCCGAACGCGCCCTGGCCGAAACCAGCGACAAGGAACGGGAAGTGGCCGCCCTTTTGGACAAGCTGAACGCCATCGCCAGACAGGCCAATGATATTTCCGCCCAGGTCTTTGACTCCGCCGCCGAACTCTCCGCCCAGGTGGACGAGATCAACCACGGCGCGAGCCTGCAACGCGAGCGCATCGAACAGACCGTGACCGCCATGGAGCAGATGAACGCCTCCGTTTCCGAAGTGGCCAGAAACGCCGCTTCGGCCGCCGCCGACGCGGGCGCCGCCAAAAGCAAGGCGGGCGAAGGCGCCCGGGTGGTGGAAAACGCCGTGGCCGCCATCTTTGGGGTGCGGGAAAAAAGCGACGCCCTCATGACCAACCTTTCAGGCCTGGGCGATACCGCCGCCTCCATCGGCCGCATTCTCGGCGTCATCTCCGACATCGCCGACCAGACCAATCTTCTGGCCCTCAACGCCGCCATCGAGGCCGCCCGGGCCGGTGAGGCCGGACGCGGTTTCGCCGTGGTGGCCGACGAGGTCAGAAAGCTGGCGGAAAAGACCGTGACCGCCACCAAGGACGTCAACGCGGCCGTCCACGCCATCCAGGACGGCACGAACGTGTTCATCACGGAAATGAACGTGGCCGTGGCCGACATCGTCACGGCCGCCGATCTGGCCCAAAGCTCCGGCCGGGTCCTGCGCGAGATCGTCTCCCTGGTGGACGCCTCTTCCGGCCAGGTCCAGGCTATCGCCTCGGCCTCCGGACAGCAGCTGGCCACCAGCGAGGAAATCGCCCGGGCCATCGGGGACGTGAACAGGGTGGCTCTGGAAACGAGCACGGGCGTGGACCACTCCTCCCACGCCGTGCGGGAACTGGCCGGGCTGGCCGAACGGCTGCGCGAACTGATCGAGCGGATGCGGGCCTAGGGGAACGCTCCGTGAACTACCGTGTTTTCAAGGAAACCATCCAACGCGTCCCGCATTGTCCTCGAAAACGGCATGCGCGGTCTTCGAGGACGCGGCGCGAGGGAAGCGTCCCGCGTCACGGCGCGGCCGCTTGAAACGCCGCGACGCGCGGCGCCCAAAGGCGCGGGCGCGCCTGGCGTCTGAACGGCCGGAAGACAAGGGTCAACCGGAGATACGCAACCCGGCCGGGTTTTCGTCCCGGCCGCGGCGGGTCGCGAGGCCGCGCCGATACGGCCGGTGAACCGGCTTCAAGGAACGGATCATGCGAAAGAAACCGGGACCGGGGATCGTCGCGCGCCGCGCCGGGCTTGGGCAGGCGCTGGAACTGCCGCGCATGGCCGTATGCATGATGGCCGCGTGCCTGATCGTAAGCGTCGCAAGCCCCGCCCTGGCGGGCGGCGGCGTCCTCGGGGACGCCGGTCCCCGGATCGCCCAGTCGCTGCGGCGCTTCCGGACGAACCTCGAAGCCCTCGGCCGGGCCATGGGCGCCAAGGACATCCCGGACAAGGAATTTCCGGCGGAGAACCCGGACCGCCGGGACGTGTACGACATCCTGCTCACCCTCTACGGCAAGACGGACAAGCTGGCCTATGAACAGACGGGAACGCGGGGGGATTTTTTCTCCAACGTCAACGTGGCGGCCATATCCCCCCAGGATATCCTGAATCTGGCGGAAAACGCCGGGAAACGCCTGGACCAGGTCCTGGCCAGGCATGGCCTGACGCCCGTCGCGGCGGGCGCCCCGGCCAGTCCGGCCAATGCGGCCGGCTCCGAGGATTCCGGCGACGCGGGCACGGCCGTCTACCGCAAGGCCGTGGCCCTCAACAAGCGGCTCAACCGGCTTTTGGCCAACAAGACCACGCCCGCCGACATCTACCGCCAGCTTACCTGGGCCGTAAACTCTTCCAGGGAAATCCTGGCGGTCTTTCCCGAAGCCGCCAAGGTCGAGGAGCCTCCCCTGCGCCAGGGCAAGACCCCGGCCGAGGTCTACACCGCCCTCATCCACATCTTCCGGGTCATCTCGGACATCCTGCGCACCTCGGGTTTCATGGCCATGGAAATCCCCTACGCGGTCCTGGACGACGTGACGAGCATCACCGTGGACGACGTCTACGACCTGGCCACGGTCCTCGCCTCCCAGCTGGCCTTTTTGCGCAGCCGTCTCAAGCACAGGAATCTCATGCCCGGCGTCTATTATCCCGGGCCCAAGACCATGGACGACGACTACCAGCTGGCCGGGCTGCTCAAAGCCTACGCCGACGAGCTCTATTTCAACATCGTGGACGCGTCCTGGCTGCGCTAGCGTTGCCTCCTCAAAGCGCGCAAACGGATTCTGAGGACGCTCTCTTGCATTGATATTCTTTGCATTGGCAAAGCAGCCTCCGTTTTCAAGGACGTCGCGCGAGGGCCGCGCCCAGACGGCGAATCGCCCAACCCCGGGGCGAATCGCCCAACCCCGGGGCGCATCGCCCAACCACGGGGCGCATGGCTCAGTCCAGGAACGCGGCGGCCGGTTCCGGAAGGTCCGGACCACATCGCGCCGCCCTTCATTATAAAGACGGCCGCCGGGCCTGCCGATCGCTCCCTCCCGTCCTGGCCGCGTTGCGTGTTACGGGCCGCCGGGCCGGGTCTGCCAGGTTGACTGGCCCGGCCCCGTTCAGGCCGTGGGCTGTAGTACGCGACCGGGTCCGCGCCACGGGCTCACGGCGAGGACGTTTTGCGAAGGACTTCCTTTCCCGTCCATATGTCGCTCAAAGACCGGAATGCCCTGAAAAGCGTTCCGCTGAGCGAACCTTTTGCCGACGAACATTCGAGGTTTTCCACAAGCGTTCAATTTTCGTCCTCCAGCCCACGCGATCTGACAAAATTGCATTACTAGCCATATTGGGGTTGATAACGAATTTCATTTGAAGTTTATTCGCCAAAATTCGGAAAAACAGCCCCTGAGTCTTTGACTAAACGCCGCTTTTCCCCTTATGAGATTCGTCCGGCTCGTATTCGCCGGAAATTCACCTCCCGGGAGAATCCACATGTGTCGTCTCTTTGCGCTCACAAGCCGTGATCCGGTTTCTCCCATGCGCGCCATCGAAGCCCTCAACGTCATGAAAGAGGGGCACGACGGTTCGGGCGTGGGACTTTACCTGAACGGTCTGGGCGGCCCCTTCGAAGGCATGGGCGAATACCCCATCCTTTCCGGCATCTTCTCCGATGCCGGTCTTGGCCGTCTCGACCAATACGCCGACAAGATGGGTTTTTCGCCCAAATACAGCGCGGCCTACGCTCCCAAGACCACGCCCCCGGCCGGAACCCCCGTACGCGGGACCTACCTGGCCAGGGCCTACGAGCCCCCCAAATCATGGGCGGGCCTCTCCCCGGAGGAAAAAGAGCTGGCCATGGTGCGCGTCCGTCTGGACCTTCGCCGCATGGGCGAGGACGCGGGCGACATGATGGTCTTCTCCTTCTGGCCGGATTCCATCATGATCAAGGAAGTGGGCGACCCTCTGGCCATCGGCGAATACCTGGCCCTGGACCGCGAAGAGCTCCAGGCCAGACGCATCCTGGCCCAGGGCAGGCAGAACACCAACTACGCCATCAATCTCTACGCCTGCCACCCGTTTTTCATTCAGGGCATAAGCACCATGACCAACGGCGAGAACACCGCCTTCGTACCCATCAGGGAATACCTCCAGTCCAGGAACGTTCCCGGCTACGAAGGCTACCAGTCCGACTCCGAGGTCTTCACCCATATCTGCCATTTCACCACCAAGCGCCTGGGGCTGGACATCCGCTCCTACAAGCATGTGATCACGCCGCTGTCGGAAGCGGAAATGGCCACGCATCCGGACCGGGAGTTCCTGATCAATCTCAAGCGCTCCTGCCGCAAGATGATCATCGACGGCCCCAATTGCGTCATCGGCTGCCTTCCCGGCGGGACCATGTTCATGGTCCAGGACCGCAAGAAGCTCCGGCCCGGCGTGGTGGGCGGCAGGCCCGGCCTGTTCGCCTTCTCCTCGGAGATCTGCGGTCTCAACGCCGCCATCCCCGACCGCGATCCGGCCAAGGATTTTCAACCCATGCATCTTGACACGGCGTTCGTCGGCCCCGAATGCCGGGAGGTGACCATATGCAGTCAGAACGACCCATTACCCCGTCAACGCTAAGCGCCAAGGACATTCCCTGGCAGGTCGACTGGGATATACATACCTGCGCCAAATGCGGCCGGTGCACCGCCGTGTGCCCGGTGAACGCCATCGAGTTCGGCGTGTTCCGCAAGCGCGAGATCGTCACGCCTGGCGCTCTGCGCGAAAAGGCCAGGAACGAGATCACCATCTATTACGGCATCCGCCAGCGCACCGATCCGGCCTACGCCTGCATCGGCTGCGGCATGTGCAACATGGTCTGCCCCAACAACGCCATCCGCCCGAGACTGGACGCTGTGGGCAACACGCTCAAATTCCAGTACAATCGAGGCGGACAGCCCCGCACCCGGGGCGGGCGCCGCAATAACGGCGAAAGCCTCCTGGACCAGATCAAATTCATCCGCATCTCCATGCTCACCGACCCGGCCCTGGACGCCGGCCGCCACGAGTTCGACCTGCGCACCCTTCTGGGCCGCGTGCTGCCCCCCGAGGACAGCATGAAGGCCTTCGCAAACTGCGACTGGACCCCGCCGGTGCGGGAAATCTACCCCCTGGTCATCGGGGCCATGTCCTTCGGCGCGCTCTCGCCCAACATGTGGGAAGGCCTGCAGATGGGCGTGGCCTACCTGAACGAGGAAATGAACATGCCGGTGCGCGTGTCCACGGGCGAGGGCGGCTGCCCGCCGCGCCTTCTGCGCTCGCGCTTCCTCAAATACGTCATCCTGCAGATCGCCAGCGGCTATTTCGGCTGGGACGAGATCATCCACGCCATCCCGGAAATGAAGGAAGACCCCTGCGCCATCGAGATCAAGTACGGCCAGGGCGCCAAGCCCGGGGACGGCGGCCTGCTCATGTGGTACAAGGTCAACAAGCTCATCGCGGCCATCCGCGGCGTTCCCCCGGGAGTGAGCCTGCCGAGCCCGCCCACCCACCAGACCCAGTATTCCATCGAGGAATCCGTGGCCAAGATGATCCAGTCCATGTCCATGGCCTGGGGATTCCGCGTCCCGGT
>CALGYO010000028.1 GCA_937934715.1 uncultured Desulfovibrionaceae bacterium
ACGAGATGTAGCCGTGACTGGAGTTCAGACGTGTGCTCTTCCGATCTGAGGGTTCCCTCTCTCCCCCCGGACCCCCCTCTCACCCTCCGAGAACCTTTTTCGGGCTTCGCGCTCAGGAATGGGCGCGCGTCAAAACGCGCGCCCATTCCTGAGCGCGAAGCCCAATAAGGGGTTCTGGGGAAGGGTGGGGGGAGGAGGTCCGGAGGAGGGGTTCCCCTCCCCCCTCCTCCGGCGCGCCGCAGGCGCCATTCCCATCCCCCCTCAGCTCATGCGGCAACAGGGTTGGGGGGCGCCTTTGGAGGTGAGGACGAGTTGCCAGAGTTGAATGTCCCGGGCGCGGAAGGCGCCGGCGCAGGATGCGAGGTAGTAGGTCCACATGCGGCGGAAGGTCTCGTCATAACGGGCGCGCAGCCCAGGCCAGTTTTCGTTGAAGCGCTCCAGCCAGGCGATAAGGGTGCGGTCGTAGTGGGGGCCGAGGTTGTGGAGGTCTTCGAGGACCAGGGCTTCGCCCGCCGCGTCCGTGATCTGGGCGAGGGTGGGCAGAGCGCCTACGGGGAAGACGTAGCGGGCGATCCAGGGGTCGCAGCAGGCCGAGGGGACGTTTGAGCCGATGGTGTGCAGCAGGAAGACGCCGTCGCCGGTGAGCAGTTCGCGGACCTTGCGCATGAAGCGGGCGTGGTTTTTCGGCCCCACGTGTTCGAACATGCCTACCGAGACGATCTTGTTGAAGCGGCCCGTGAGTTCCCGGTAATCGCAAACGAGGATGTCGGCGGGCAGGTCCTTGCAGAACGCGCGGGCAAAGGCGGCCTGTTCTTGTGAGATGGTGGCGCCGGTGACCCGGCAGCCCCGGCGTTCGGCGGCGAAGCGGGCGAGTCCCCCGAAGCCGCAGCCGATGTCGAGCAGTCTGTCGCCGGGTTTCAGGCCGAGCTTGTCGCAGATGAGGTTCAGCTTGCGTTCCTGGGCGGCGTTAAGATCGTCATCGCCCGAGAAATAGGCGCAGCTGTATTGCATGAAGGGATCGAGAAAAGCGCTGAACAGGGCGTTGCCCAGGTCGTAGTGGCGTTCGGCCACGGTGCGGGATTTGATGACGCTCTGGGGGTTGCCGATGAGGGCCGGTATGAGGCGCAGGCAAAGCCGCCAGTCGCCCCGGACCGTTTTATCGAGCCCGGCCAGGAGAATGCGGCAAATCAGCTGATCGATCCGTTCACACTCCCACCAGCCTTCCATGTAGGACTCGCCGAGCCCCAGGTTTTTGTAGGCCAGCGCCCGCGCAAAGAAGCGCTCGTCCTTGACCGTCACGTCGAAGGGACGCGATCCGTTGATGGCGATGCCGGCGCGCGAGAAGAGCTCCGTAAGAACCTGTGCGGCCTTGGACATGGCTTGCTCCCAAGGCTTTGCGGACCGGGGACGGAGAAGGGGAAGCCCGCGAAGATCGGCGGGCGACCGTCCGGGTCCCGCGTTTTTCCCCTTCATTTACCAGAGCATTCGATTCCTTGTGAAGCCCCGTGTGAACCTGAAGTGGGGATTGGGGCGCGTCGGTCCCATCCAGAGGGAAGGCGTGCGCGTCGGCATCGGTTTTTTGCGGAAGGTGAGAACCTTTCTGAAGGATGATCGATAACCACGACAATTCTATGGATATAAATACATATCATTGATTTAGCGATCGGTTTATGATGTCGAATTTTCAGTTGACTTTATTCATTGTTTTGCAAATATAGATTGTATCGCTACCAAGATTCAGTATTAACGGCATTTCGATCGGCGAGCCTGATTCATTTCAACAAGGATGGAGGAAGGCATGCTCGTAATTTTGCATGGTTGGAGCGATTCAGCGGCCTCGTTCAAGAGGCTGGGCCAAAAGCTCGTGGCCTTGGGCGTGGCGCCGCAGGTGGTGAACGTACGGCTGGGCGACTACGTCACGCTGGACGACGACGTCACGTACGCCGACCTGACCCGGGCCATGATGCGGGCCTGGCAGAACGAGCCCGCGCTCAAGGACGCGGCGCCCGGCTCGGTTGATGCGGTGGTCCATAGTACGGGCGGTCTGGTCATCCGGGACTGGATGACGACGTATTTCACGCCCGCGAGCTGTCCGCTCAAGCGCATCCTCATGCTCGCCCCGGCCAATTTCGGCTCTCCGCTGGCGCACAAGGGGCGTTCCTTCGTCGGCCGGATCGTCAAGGGGTTCAATTCCTCGAAACCTTTCCAGACCGGCGAAATCATCCTGAAGGGGCTTGAGCTGGCCTCGCCGTACAGTTTCGCCCTGGCCGGCAGAGACTGTTTCGCCAGGGACGCCTGGTACGGTCCGGGCCGCATCCTGGCCACGGTTCTGGTGGGGACAAAAGGGTATACGGGCATTTCGGCTGCGGCGAACGAGGACGGCGGCGACGGCACGGTCCGGGTTTCCACCGCCAATCTGAACGCGCACAAGTTCTCCCTGGATTTCTCGGACACGCCGTCAAGGCCTGTGCCCGAAACCACCCCCATGAACGGGCGAACGGCGTTTTTGCGCATCCCCGGAGAGAATCATTCCACCATCGCCATGAAGGATGGCGGTCCCAAGGTGGACGACACGGAAGGGCGCATTGTGGAAGCCCTGCGGGTGACCGATGCGGACTTCGAGGCCTATTGCGACCGGCTCGACGCGCTCAGCGAGAGCAACAGGAGCAAGGAGGCCGCAGAGACGTACACGCATGGATTTCAGAACACGGTGGTGCGGCTTTCGGACGATGCGGGCGCGGACATCGAGGATTATTTCCTGGAGATTTTCGCCAAGCATCCCTCCGGCAACGTCGACGACAGGGTCACCGCGAAGCTGCAGAAGCATTTCATCAATACGGTGCATCCCTACGAAGACAATGCGTCCTACCGCAGCCTTCTTTGCGACGTGACGTGGTTGCGGGAGAACATTCCGGACAGGGAATTGTATTTCAGCATCACGGCCATGCCGAATGTGAAGGAGAAGGGCAATGTGGTGGGCTACGAGACCTTCGGCTGGGACGACATCGGCAGTTTCGGGGCCACGAGGGACGATTTGAAGGGAATCTTCGTACCGGACCGGACGTTGTTGCTGGATATCAAGTTGAAGAGGGCGCAGCGGGATAAGGTGTTCGGGTTTGTGCGGTTATAAATCGATTTCCCCTTGCGGATGAGGATAGGGGGACGGTTGGCTTGAGCCATCCTGGCAGGCGTCTGGAAAGGCTGATCGGGCGGGGACGTCCGGCTGCGGCGGACTCCAGGCGGGCGGTCCTTATGTTTGCCGGAGAGTCCGGCGGCCCCGCCCGCAGGCGGCATGGAAACCATGAGGGGGGATAATCATGGCTCTTGCACAGGCTGATTGCGAGAAGATTCTGTGGGCGGAGGTGATGGGGCTTAGCTTCGACGCTCTGACGTCCATTGAGCAGCAGGGTGAAATATTGACGGCGCTGTGCCGGTCCATCCGGGATATGGACGGCCAGGGCTTTGCCGTCGGGGTCGAGACGCCCGTCCTGGGGGTGGACGCGCTCGCCGACGCCGTCCGAAAGGCCGTTGGCGACGAATACGCCGCCGTCCCTCCCCAACCGCCGTTTCCGTCCCTCCTGCTATGGACGTCCGCCGATGGCCTGCATCCGGACGATCCTCCGGCGCCCTTCGAGAGCTGGGCGTACGCGGACCGGGCGAAAGTGAAGCGGTACGGGCCGCTCAAAATGAAGGCGGCTCCGGCCGGGCCGTCGTTTTATCTGTTCGCCGCCCTGGATCGGAACATGGCCTACAGCCGGGCGACATACGCCTCGAAACTGGCGGCGCGCGAAACCGGCTCCTCCAGGCAAATGCGACCAGGGCTGATCGTGAGCGTGGTCGCCTTGCTGGCCTTTGTCGCCGCGTCCTTCTCCACGATTCAGATCGGCAATGTGAGCCGGTTGAACGCCGATGAATTCATGGCTGACGAATCGGCGAAACCGTGCTGGTCCCCTCGCGAGGGGGTCGCGCAGGGGAGGATCGGCGATGGCTGGCTGTGCGGCGCGACGGACAAGGGAAAGGGAGGCGTCACGGGCTGTTGCGAGTTGTGGGTCAAGGCGGGAAAAGCCGTTTTCCAGAAGAGTTGGCTGCCCTGGATCGAGTATTTCAATTACTATCTGTCGGGAGCGGGTCGATACAGCGTGAGGATTCCTTTTTTCATTCTCATGGCGTCCCTCGCCGCCATGCTCGCCGGGGCCGGGCTTATGGCGAACGGCAGCGCCATCGCGGTTTTTGTGGATCCCCAGAGCGGCCGCATCAGTCTGTCCCGTTTCCAGGCCGTGACCTGGACCGTGCTGCTTCTCGGAGGATACGCCACGCTCACCATGTACAATATCGGGTTTTCCGCAAAGCAGATGGTTCTTCTCCAGCAACTTGCCAACGCGGGGGGCGCGGACGCCGATCAAGGCAACCTGGTCATGTTTCCCAAAATGGACATGGAGCTTTGGCTGCTTCTGGGAGTCGCCGCAGGCAGCCCGTATTTCAGCGCGCTGTTGTCCAAGTCCAAGAACGGGAGCGCCCCGGCCCCGGCCGCCCCGGTTCCAGGCGCCCCGGCCCCGGCCGCCCCGGTTCCAGGCGCCCCAGCCCCGGCCGCCCCGGTTCCAGACGCCCCGCGCGCCGGCGGCAAGGCGGCCGGGCCGAGCTTCACGGATTTGTTTCTGGAAACGGATCCGGCGATTCGGGATCAACTGGACCTTACCCGGCTTCAGAACCTTTTCTTCACCGGCATGCTGCTCATTTCGTATTTCCAGTTGCTGTTCAAGGCGCTGGACAGCGTGGAACCGGGCTCGCTTCTCCTGGCCGCGGGCGCATCCACGACGGTATTTCCGGCCATGCCCGCCATCGACTCGAGTTTTTTGGCGTTGCTCGTCCTCAGCCACGGCGTCTACCTGGTAAGGAAAAAGTACTGATCCGCAGGGAATCGTCCTTTTGGAGGCGTATCCGGTCCCGGCCGTTACGAAGCGTGAAGGCGCGCCGTAACGGCGCCGGCCAAGGCGGGCGGGGCCGAGGGGGCGCCTGACGCCTCAGACGGGAGCGCCGCGGCGCGGGACGGCGGACGAAAAAAGCCCCCGTCCCCGGATTGCGGGGACGGGGGCTTTCGCTATTTCGATTGCTCCCATCTCAGGCCCGGGAAAATCTCCGGTACTTGATCCGGTGGGGCTGGTCGGCCTCGACGCCCAGGCGGGCTTTGCGGTCTTCCTCGTATTCCGTGTAGTTGCCGTCGAACCAGACCGCCTTGCTCTCGCCCTCGAAGGCCAGGATGTGCGTGGCCACCCGGTCCAGGAACCAGCGGTCGTGGCTGATGACCAGGGCGCTGCCCGCGAAGTTCTCCAGGGCGTCCTCAAGGGCGCGCAGGGTGTTCACGTCCAGATCGTTGGTCGGTTCGTCCAGAAGCAGCGTGTTGGCGCCGCTTTTCAGGATCAGCGCCAGGTGCAGGCGGTTCTTCTCGCCGCCGGAGAGCACCCCCGCCTTTTTCTGCTGGTCCTGGCCGGTGAAGTTGAACCGGGCCGCGTAGGCGCGCGAATTCACGTCGCGATTCCCCAGCCGGATCATGTCCTGGCCTTCGCTGATGACTTCCCAGACGGTCTTGTCCGGGTCGATGGCCTCCCGATGCTGGTCCGCATGGGCCAGCTTCACGGTGTCGCCCAGGACCAGCGTCCCGGCGTCGGGCTTTTCCTGGCCGGCGATCATCTTGAACAGGGTGGTCTTGCCCGCCCCGTTGGGGCCGATGATGCCCACGATGGCGCCCGGGGGAATGAGCAGGCTCAGGTCTTCGATCAGGAGGCGATCCCCGAAGGCCTTGGACACGCCCTCGGCCTCGATGACCTTCTTGCCCAGGCGCGGCCCGGGCGGGATGTAGATTTCCAGATCCTTGGAGCGGCGTTCGCTCTCCTGGGCCAGCAGGGACTCGTAGGCGCTGATGCGGGCCTTGGATTTGGCGTGGCGTCCCTTGGGCGACATCCTGATCCATTCGAGCTCGCGTTCCAGGGTCTTCTGACGTTCGCCCTCGGCTTTTTCCTCCTGGGCCAAGCGTTGGCGCTTCTGCTCCAGCCAGGAGGAGTAGTTGCCCTTCCAGGGGATGCCGCGTCCCCGGTCCAGCTCCAGGATCCAGCCCGCCACATTGTCCAGGAAATAGCGGTCGTGGGTCACGGCGATGACCGTGCCCGGGTACTGCTGGAGGTGGCGCTCCATCCAGGCCACGGACTCGGCGTCCAGGTGGTTGGTGGGCTCGTCCAGAAGCAGGATGTCCGGCGACTGGAGGAACAGGCGGCACAGGGCCACCCGGCGGCGCTCGCCGCCCGAGATGACGTTGACCGGCGTGTCCGGGGGGGGGCAGCGCAGGGCGTCCATGGCCATTTCGAGCTTGCTGTCCAGGTCCCAGGCCCCGGCGGCGTCCAGCTTCTCCTGGACTTCGGCCTGCCTGGAGATGAGCTTGTCCATGGCGTCGCCGTCCATGGGTTCGGCGAAGGCGTTGTTGATTTCCTCGAACTCCTTCAGGAGATCGACGGTTTCCTGGACGCCTTCCTCAACCACCTCGCGCACGGTTTTCTTCACGTCCACCAGCGGATCCTGCTCCAGGTAGCCGATGGTGAAGCCCGGGGTGACGGCGGTTTTGCCTTCGAAATCCCTGTCCACTCCGGCCAGGATGCGCAAAAGCGAGCTTTTGCCCGAGCCGTTGAGCCCCAGCACGCCGATCTTGGCGCCGTAGAAATAGGACAGGGAGATGTCCTTCAAGACGGGTTTCTTGTCGTAAAACTTGCTCACCCGCATCATGGAATAAATGATCTTGTTCGGTTCGTCTTTGGCCATGCCGCTCCTCTCGTTGTTTCCCGAAGCCCGCGGGAGGGGGGTAGCGCCGCGCGCGGACCCGTTCCCTGGCGATCGATAAAAAACCAAGGCCTCGCGCAGTCACGGACTGCGCGAGGTCCCGAAGTCGCCTGGTCCGGAGCCTGGCGCGCGGCCTGTGTTGACGGGCCGCGTCCCGGTCCGGTTATTTCTTTTTCTTGTTCATCGCCTTCTGGAGCTGTTCGCCCAAAAGGCCCATGCCCTGGGCCGGAGCGGGCTTCTCGGCGAAGCGCTTCCAGTCCTCGGGTTCCTTTTCCCCGGCCGGAGCCAGGGTGATCTTGCGTTTGTCCGCCTGGATGTCGATGATGTTGAGGCTGACCTCGTCACCGGGTTTGAGGCGCGCCAGATCGGCGGCGTTGGCGGCGGAGGCCATCTTGGACTTGGGCAGAAGGCCGGAAACGCCGGGCTCCAGGGTCACGAACAGGCCGAAGTCCTGCTTTTTTTCCACCACGCCCGTGACGCTCTGTCCCACCTTGTATTTCTCCAGGGCCGCCGCGTAGGGATCGCCCTCGGCGTCGCGCAGGCTCAGGGAGATGCGCCGCTTGGCCAGATCCACGTCCTTGATCTTCACGGTGATCACGTCGCCGGGAGTGAGGACTTCCTCGGGTTTGTTGACCCGCTTGACGTAGCTTAATTCGCTGACGTGAACCAGGCCCTCGATGCCCGGGGCGATTTCCACGAAGGCGCCGAAATCCATGCAGCGCGAAACCTTGCCCGAAACGATTTCGCCCGCGGCGAACTTGCCTTCGGCGGATTCCCAGGGATCGCTTTGGGCCTGTTTCATGGACAGGGAGATTTTCAGGCGGTTCTTCTTCTCGTCCTTTTCCATGCCCGTGATCTTGACCGTGACGACGTCGCCCGGGCTGACCACATCCTCGGGATTGTCGTTGCGCGACCAGGACAGTTCGGACACGTGGATCATGCCCTCCAGGCCGGGAGCGATCTCGGCGAAGGCGCCGAACTTGGCGAGCCGGGTGATCTTGGCCTTGATCTCCTGGCCGGGCTTGACCTCTTCCAGGAACGCCCTGGTCGATTCCTCGCGTTCGCGGTCCAAAAGCTTGCGGCGGGAAAGGACCAGATTGCGGCCGCGCTGCTCGAAGGTCACGATAAGAAAGGGGAAATTCATGCCAACGTAGGCTTCGGGATCCTCGACGTACTTGTCGTCGATCTGACTCACCGGGCAAAAGGCCCTGTGATGCATGACTTCCACATTGAAGCCGCCCTTGCAGGTTCCCTTGACCCGGCCTTCCACGGGCAGGCCGTTCTGGAAGGCGTTCTCGAGCATTTCCAGGCCGCCCGCGCCGCCCAGAGCCTTGGACAGCGTGACCGATCCGCCCTTGACGGACGTCACGTAGAGATCGATGGAATCGCCTTCCTTATAGGGAAGCTCGCCGTTTTCATCGAGCAGTTCGGCTTTTTCCACCACGCCGTCGAGCTTGGCCCCGGTGTCCACAAAGACGAAATCCTTCTCGATGGAGATGATGGCGCCGGTGATCTTGTCGCCCACGGAGACTTCGCCGCCGCGTTCGGTCAGGGAAGCCTCGAACAGTTCGGCGAAGCTCTGTTCGCCGTTGTTGTTGGAATCGGTCATGTTCGCTCCGTTCAAGGATGTTTTGCGGCCCTTGCCGCAGCGGGCACTGTAGCGAAGGCGGCGGCCTTGTCAATGAGATTGACGCATGCGGCGCGGGGGATCGCGGCCCTGGCGCGCTCCGGGGGGAGGCGTCCGGCCGGGCTTTGCGTTTTGGGCGGACGCCGGGTAAGCTCGCCCGGAAAAGGAGGGCGCATGGACCCCGTAACGCATGTGGCCAGCGGGCTTTTGGCTGGACGGGCCGTCAGGGACCGGTTCCCCCCCGGGAGATGGATCATCTGGTTCGCCGTGGCGGCGGCCTGGATTCCCGACATCGACAACTTCGTCACCTATCTGGGCCCCGACGCCTACATGCGCATCCACCGGGGCCTTTCCCACGGGCTGGCCTTCGAGGCGCTCACGGCGCTCGTTTTGACCTTCGTCTGGACCCGGTTCAAGCGGGACGCGCCCTTTTGGCCGCTCTTCATCCTGGGATGGGCCTGCCAGATCATGCACAGTTTCCTCGACGTGGTCACCTCGTACGGCACCCAGATCCTGCAACCCTTTTCCGACGCCCGCGTCACCGTTCCCGTGGTCTACATCGTGGACCCCTTCTTTACCGGGATTCTGCTTGTTCTGGGCGCGGCGGGGCTTTTGTCCAAAAAATACGGCAAGGGGCTGGCCATGGCCGGACTGGCCGTAATCGCGGCCTATCCGGCGGTCAATCTCGGCGTCCGGGAATACGTGACGGCCTCGTTCGAAAAAGCCTTGAAAGCCGAAGGCGCGGCCTTCGACGCCGTCCACGTCCTGCCCACAGCCTTCACCCCGCTGGCCTGGATGGCCGTGATCGACGCGGGCGAGGCGCGCATGGCCGCCGGATTCGACCTGTTTCACGGCGGCGTCGGCCCCACAACGCCGGTCATGCGCCGGGCTGAGCCAGCGCTGCTGCGCCGTCTCGGGGAAACGGCTCCGATTTTCGCCACCTACGCCTGGTTCACGGACTATCCCATGCTCACTGAAAAGAGCGTTCCCGGAGGGCGGGAGCTTATTTTCACGGCCGGGCGCTTTTTGTTGCTGAGCCCCTTCCTGTCCGATTCCTGGCGCGCGGGACCGTCCGCCTTCAGCCTGTCGGCCGTTGTGGACGATGCGGGCAAAGTCGTCTCCTGGAATTTCCATCGTCCCGGCCGGGGCGTGGAAGAAGCCAAGGCCGCGTCCGCGCCCTAGGGCCTGTCGGCGATGCGCCTCCTCCTGCGCATGGCCGGAACTCCAGCCGTCCGCATTGTCGGGGGAAAATGACTATTGGGGGGCGCGTCCCCGTCAGCTGGCCGGTTTTGCCTCCGTCTTGTTTTGCAATGCCCGCTCAAGCTCGCTATGTCGTCCTTCTGTCGACGGGCCCTGGCCCGTTGGGCATCGATCGATGCTGCTGCGAAGCGCCGTGTCAGCCGTTTTCGTTTCATTTCGTTGGCGAGCCGGCTCGATGCAGCAAGCGTCTCCGGCAAGCCGAACCGCCGGAACGTCCATTTTCTTCGACCGCAAAGCCGCCATCCTCCTGGGGCGGTCATCTCGTTCGCGGCGCCCACGGTTCCGTGGAGATCGCCCGGCGGGAGGAAGGCGCCTGATAAGCCCAGAGGGCGGTTGCGGCTACTCATCCGAGAGCAAGAGCAAGTCCAGCGGAGGGACCGTTGACGTCACAAGCAATCCTCCTCGTACGCATAGGGCATGGATGCCGTTCCCTGAGAGATAATCGGTGTACCCGAGTTCAATACTTATGCCGTAAGCATGAGCGTCGGACCAGTTGTCGATGCTGTAAGGGCTTCCGGTCCAGAACCAGAGTCCCGGGTTTGTTACGGTGAAGGCGGTGGGCAAGGCCGGGGTGTTTCTGGAAAAATCCACGATGCTTTCCAGGTCCCGAATATTGGGTAAGCGCCAGTCCTCGTAGCCGCCGGTCGTCCGGCTCTGACAATAGGCGAGGGCGTCGGACCAGGTAAGGCCCGCGTCGCTGTCGGCCTGTTCCCACATGAGGCCGGTGGCCGCATCGCTCACCACTCCATTGGCCGTGGAGTAGGGGCCGGAAGACAGGCTGGCGCCGGAGACGCAACGGGTGAATGCGCTCCCGCTCTTGTCCCCCGCGACGGATGTCCCTCCGGCGAATGTGACGATCCAGGCTTTGCCGGAGTCGACGCTGTCATCGGTCGCTGTCCAGTATGAGCCATGCAGCTCGGTATTGGGGAAGGCGGTAACGTTAATGCAGAGGTTGTTTGCGCATTTGAAGTCGACGGTTGTCTCCAGTTCCCTGATGCTTGGCAGCCTCCAATCGCTTTGATCGTTGATTCTGAGGGCCGCGCAATAGTCCTTCGCTTCCTGCCAGGCGCGCTGGATATCGTCATCGTTTCGTTGCCAGGTCAGATTGGTGTGTGGATCTACGACGGCGGCCGTATCGCCGAGGTTGTAGGTTTGGGCTGGTCGCGTGTAGTTGGCGTCCTGCCCGAAGCATGATTGCCCGGGTTGCGGACAATTGATTTTCTGCCCATCTTCATCTTGACATTCAGTGATGCCTGTTCCTGTGACAGTCCAGGACAGGGCTTCCGTTGCAAAGAGAGTCATGGAAACAAGCAAGACAGCTATGCATGTTAGATGGAATTTCATAGGTCCTCCTTGCGTAAATAGACTCAATCAGGCAGAATAGTTGGTAAAATTTTATTTGGTGGTCCTCGCTTACGCGCCCGTTGCTGCATGGCATATTTTACACATTGTTAACTGGCTAAATTTAATTGGAAATATTTTATAAACCATCAATGTGTTGAATGAGAAAAAGGAAAAGGGATTTATTGACGGATCCTCCTCGATCTTTATCCCTTTTCTTACGAACCTGGCTGATAGTCAAGAACGATAGTTGAAAATACAGCTGCGGAATAGTTCATGTAATTTTGGGCCAACCAGTCGTTTGCTTGTTTACAATTGAAGGGCCAAATCGGATGCGTCGTCTTGCCGGCGGGAGGCGGACGTCGCGATTTTGCGGAATCGTGGTTTCGGCGTTGACCGCGCCCTTGCCGCGCCGCATCATCGCGCCGGCTTGTCGGCGTTCATACCGCTTCGCCTGACCGGCACGCTGTTCCTGTCCGGCGAAATAGCGCGAACCCATGCTTGTCGAGCGGCGATAATACCGTCCCAGGGCTGTCGAGCGGCGATAATACCGTCCCAGGGCTGTCGAGCGTTGCGTCAGCCATATGGAAACTGGCGGGAGGCGGAGAAACGAAAGATAGGCTGTGGCGAGGATGTCGAACCGGCTGGCGATCCTCCTAACTTGCCGCGATCCGCGGAACATGCGTTCAGTCGCCTTTCTTTGCTTGTAGCGAGGCCGGGCATCTCCCCGTGGATATCACTGAAGGGACGGCCCCGCTCCCCAGACGACGCATGCCTCAAGGAGCTGCCGACAACCTTGAGAGGAGCCCTCCCGTCAGGAACAACTTCGATGCGAGCGGGGAGGAACGCCTGCCTCCGCCTCGTTCTCTTCCCAACCCAGTTCCCGGCCGATGCGCCGGGCGCAGACCCGCGCGCCGTCCATGGGCATGGACGGCCTTTTGGGCGGCATGGCCCAGAGGGCTTCCAGCGCCTCCCCGATGGCGCCCTCGCGCAGCGCTTCGGCGGGAACGTGGCGGGCGCACAGTTCCCGTTCGATCACTTCCACGAGAACCGGGTATTCCCGGAACGCTCCCCGGTCGCAGTAGAGCATGGGAACGCCGTGGGCCAGGCAGTCGGCGACGATGCCGTAGCCGGGCTTGGTGACGACCGCGTCCATGGCGGCGACCACGTCCTCATAGGCCAGGGGGAGGCCGTCAAGGCGGCGGGCGTTGGCGAACGAGAGGCGGATGGGTTTTTTGTAGAAGAAGAGAACGTCCTTGAGCGCTTCCAGCCGGTCTCCCGCCCGGTGCGCGGGATTGAAATCCGTGAAGCCCATGAGACAGGCTTTTTGTCCCGGTCTTATGCCAAGCAGGGCGCGGGTTTCGGCCGGATCGAGCCGGGAGCGCCGGGCGACCAGGGGAACGGGCTCCACGTTGGGGAAGCAGTCGCAACCGCCCCACATGGGCAGGCGCAGAAACAGGCCGCAGGCCGCGTATTCCTCCCGGATGCGGCCGATGAACGGCCGAAAGGCCGGATGCTCCGGGGCATAGGTCTCGTAGATCCAGTCCCAGGTGAAATTGCCCACGCCCACGGACGGAAGTCCCGCCAGCCTGGCGGCGGCGAAGGGCAGATAGCCCGCGTCGCTGACCAGGCCGTCGAAGCGGCCGTCCCGCAAAAACGCCGCTTCCTCGCGGACAAGGGAATCGAAACGGGAAAACAGGGCGTCGAGGGCCGTGAGCGTGTCGGGGAGATCGTAGCGCAGGCTGTCGCGCTGGACGAGCCCCACGTCCAGGCGCCGCCGCCGTTGGGGGATGGAGCCGCCGTGGGCCTCCTCGAAGAGAAAGTCCGGCAGGTCCGAGACCGCCGTGATCCGGACTCCCGGCCAACGCTCGCGGAGGGCCCGGATGATCTCGATGGAGCGCACGGCGTGGCCGAAACCGTGGGGAGTGACGTAGTAGGCGAGGCGCATAACCGGCATGGGGGGCCTTAGGCGGCCAGGATGAAGGATTCGCCCGGGATGAAGCCCCGGCCCAGCAGGAAGGCGGAAATGTATTCCGCCGCTCCGTGGGAGGCAAGGTAGGAAACCACGAAGCAGTCGTCTGGGGACGGGACGGCGTCGTGATGGATGACCGGACGTCCGGCCACGGTCTTGCCGATCTTTTTCGGGTCGATGTCCAGCCAGCAGAGGATCTCGACGCCGTGGTCCAGGAGATGTTCCGCGCGCTTGCGGGTGGTTCTGCCGCCTCCGGCCACGATGATCCTCGGATGATGGGGATTGTGGGCGGCGAGCCACCTGGCCAGATAGCCCGCCTTGATCCGGTGGAAATTGGCCGGGTCGTAGTTGGGATGGACGCGCGAGAGCCTGCCCGGCGGATCGTTCCAGGTGAGCAGCGTCCGGGGAAGCTTTTCCATGCGCGCGCCGCCCTCCAGCCAGCGCAGCCAGAGTTCGTAATCCTCGGGAAAGGGCCCGTCGGCGTAGGGGCCGAGGGTCGCGGGCAGGCTTTTGCGGAACATGACCGAGGGGTGGGCCAGGGGGGATTCTTGGAAGCGGCCCAGGCTTATCGCCTCGTGGGAGAGGAGGCTGTTGGTCCAGTCGATGTAGCGCTTGTATCCGGCGGCGGCCTCGGGGTCTCCGCCGAAGGCCGCCCGGCAGGCGACCAGCCCGGTTTCCGGATGGGCGCCCAGAAAGGCGGATTGCGCGGCCAGGCGCTCGGGATGGCACAGGTCGTCGGCGTCCATGCGGGCGAGATGGTCCCCCTGGGCCGCTTCCATCGCGGCGTTCAGGGTCCGGGCGATGCCCTGATGCGGCAGATAGAGGGGACGTATCCGGCTGTCTTTCGCGGCGAAGCGGGCGATGACCTCGCGCGTGTCCGGGCCGCCCGCGCCGCCGTCCGTGGAGCCGTCGTCCGCCACGATGATTTCGAAATCGCGCAGGGTCTGCGCGAGCAGGCTTTCCAGGGCGGCTGGCAGCGCGGCCGCGGCGTTTCGGACGGGAAGAAGGACGGAAACCATGGCGCGAGTCTAGCCCAGGGGGCGCGGCCGGGCAAGCCCGTGAGCGTCGCGGCGCGCCTGTACGGACGCCGCCGCGGCGTCCGGCGGGCGTTCACCGGAAAACGCGTCGCGCAAAACGATCCAGCGCGCAGGCCCGGGACGTGAGGCTCGTGTCGCGTCCTTGAAGAACAGACCGATGTTTTTAAGGAAAAGTATACTCTATGAAGATGGTATCCTCAGCATTCGTATCCGTTCATGTTGAGGACGCGAGGCTAGGGGATGACGGAGGCCGGGTCGATGGCGAGCGGGGCCGGATCCACGGCTTCGGCGATGGAGAGGGCGGGACGGCCGGGATCCTCCTGGGCGGACAGGTCGGCCATGACCGGCTCGATGGGCCGGGCGTCCGCGTCGCGGATGATCTTGACCGTGGGAAAAAGCGGCGCGTCAGGGTTTGAGGAGTAGACCACGCCGTAGCGCCCGTCGCTCATGCGCACGACGGAGCCCACCGGATAGACGCCCATGCACTTGATGAAGCGGTCGGCCAGGGCGGGATGGAAATCCTTGCCCCGCATGCCGTACATGACGCCGAGCGCCTTGTAGGGGGGCATGCCCTTCTTGTAGACCCGCTCGCTGGTGAGCGCATCGTACACGTCGGCCAGGCTGATGATCCGGCCGAACAGCGAAATGGCGTCGCCCTGGAGCCCGCGCGGGTAGCCCCGGCCGTCGTATTTTTCATGGTGGTCCACGATGCCGGGCAGGACCTTGTGGGGAAGGGAGCGTTTCTCCTTGATCAGGGCGTAGCTTTCCAGGGGGTGGCGCTTTATGATCTCGAATTCGCCTTCCGTGAGGCGTCCGGGCTTGTTGATGAGGTCCCGGGGCATATTGGCCTTGCCCAGGTCGTGAAACAGGGCGGCCAGGCCCAGGGGGCGCAGTTCGGTCTCGGGCAGGCCGAGAAACTGGCCGAAGGCCGTGGCCAGCACGGTCACGTTGATGCTGTGGGTGTAGGTGTATTCGTCGTAGAAGCGCAGCTTGCAAAAGCCCGTCAGGGCGTCGCGGTTGCGGACCACGCTGGCGATGACCTCGTTGACGAAGCCTTCCGAACGTTCCAGATCCACGGTCTTGTCCCGGTAGGCCTTGCCGATGAACTCCTTGGCGAATTGCAGGGCGTCCTCGTAGATGCGCTTGGCCACGCCCCCTTCCTGCCGCATGGGAACGGGCTTGCCGCCGGCTGCGCCCGGCGCGCTCCGGGGCGTCCGGGCGGGCGGAGCGTTGAAGGCGTCGGCGAACGGGGAAGCGCCGGAAAGCCGCGTGGCGGCGGCGTCGTCCAGGCCGCTTTTTTCCGTATCGATGAAGGCTTCGGCGTAGCCCTCGGCGAGGATGCCGTCCACGGCCCGCCTGTCCGGCAGGCGGCCCTCGCGGGAATAGAGATAGGGATGTTCCAGCCAGGACAGGCCGGTGTCCACCACGTACATGCCGGGCATGAGCTTATGGGTTTCGAGCTTCACGATCATGCAGCGTTCCTGTTTCTCTTATCGGCCGTCCGGTCTGAATCGATAGCCCCATTCCTTGCGGGGGACGCTTGCGAATATCTCACAATAAAACGTCGGACCGAAGCCCTGTTCCTTGTGGGGGACGCTTGCGAATAGCACACAATAGAGCGTTGGACCGAAGCCCTGTTCCTTGTTGGAAACGCTTGCGAACGTCTCAAAAAAACCGCCGGACCGATAGCTTTTTCAAAAAATAAGTTCCGTATGTTTTACGGGCAAGAAGCGGCGCGGAGGTAAAGCCCGGTCTAAAGAGCGGGAAGGAACGCCCTTGGGGGCAGGAATGCGGGGCGGGATCGGGAGAAAGCGGGCGCGGTTTGGACCGGCCGGGGAAATCAGGTCAGGTTGACCTTTTTGAAAATACGCAAAGCGGCGTCCGTCGCCTCCGGGTCGTAGAGCCGGGAGCGGTTTCTGCTGATCTCCTCCAGGGCCGGGCCGATGCCCAGGGCCGGGCGGTAGGGCCTGTGGGAGGCCATGGCGTCGATCACGTCGGCCACGGCCATGATGCGGGCCTCGCGCATGATGCGCGCTCCGGACAGGCCGCCGGGATAGCCGGAGCCGTCCATGCGTTCGTGGTGCTGGAGGACCATCTCCGCGATGGGCCAGGGAAAATTCAGGTTTTTCAGAATATCGTAGCCGGTCTTGGGGTGCTCGCGCATGATGGCCCATTCGTCCTTGTCGAGCTTGCCGGGCTTGGTCAGGTAGCGCAGGGGAATATTGATCTTGCCGATGTCGTGCAGCAGCCCGGCCAGGCGCAGCCCTTCGATGTCCTCCTCGGCCATGCCCATTTCCCGGGCGATGCGGCAGGACAGTTCGGACACGTTTTCCTGGTGGGCGGCGGTGTAGGAGTCGCGGAACTGGACGGTCTTGGCCAGGGCGGAGACGGTCTGGAGAAAAAGCCCCCGGGTGCGCTGGAGGTTTTCCTTCAGGAGCTCTTCGGACCGGCGCTTTTCCGTCACGTCGATCATGGAGCCTTCCACGGCCACGGTGCGGCCGGAGGCGTCGCGGATGGCCCGGGCGTTGATGGAGACCCAAAAGGGCGCGCCGGGCTTGGTCAGGACCCTGGTCTCGAAGAAGCGGATTTCCCCCTGTTCGCGCAGGATGCGGTCCATTTCGAGCTTGGCCTGGGGGTCGGCGAAAATGTCGGCCGAGACGCTCGTCAAGGCGGTCAGTTCGTTCGTCGAGGCGTAGCCCAGCATGGAGGCCATGGTGGCGTTGGCCGTGGTCAGTCTGTCCCCGGAGGTGATGCGGAACATGCCTTCCATGGCGTTTTCGAAAATGTCCCGGTAGCTCTCCTGGGCTTCGATAAGCGCCCATTCCGCGCCTTTTCGCGCGGTGACGTCCTCCATAAAGCCGTAATGGCCGTCGCCTACGCCGCCGCCTTTGGGCAGACGGGCGCTTTCCTCCACCCAGATGAGCCCGCCGTCGCGGCGCATGGCCCTGAACAGGAAATGGTCGAGGGCGCCGTCGCGCTCCAGGATTTCCCTCGACTGGGCGAATTTGTCCGGACTGACGTGGAAATGGGCGCCGTCGCTTGCGGCGGCCTGGAGGAAATCCTGTGGGGAGTCGTAGCCGAACATGGCCGCGAGCGCGGCGTTGGCTTCCAGATACCGGCCGTCCCCGCCGCGCCGGTAGACGCCGATGGGCGCTTCGGCGAAGGGCCCCCGGTCAAGACCAAAAACCGCTGCGGCGTTTGCGGCGCGCTTGTTCATTTCAAGTATCTGCCTACGATGGCCAGCAGATCGTCGGGACCGAACGGCTTGGTGATCCAGGCGCTGGCTCCCGCGAGTTTTCCTTTTTCGCGGATGTCGTTTTGGGATTCCGTGGTCAGCATGATGATGGGGATGAACCTGCATTCCGGTCTGGACCGGACATGGCTGATCATTTCCAGGCCGTTCATGTTGGGCATGTTCACGTCGCACAGGATCAAATCCAGCGCCGGGTCCAGCTTGTTCAACCCGTCGAGGCCGTCCACCGCCTCGATCACTTCAAACCCCGCGCCGGTGAGGGTTCCGGAAATCGCCCGGCGTACGCTTGTGGAGTCATCCACGGTGAGAATTCGTTTTTTATTCATGAAGCGGTCGCAACGTGAAACGTTCTGACGACGAAGCCGCCCGGAGAGGCGGCGTTCAAACGCATTGTCATGCTTTGCAGGATAGCGTTAATCGGAAATATTTCAAGCGCTCTTTTTTCCTCGCGGACGTTGCCCTTGGCCGCAAGAGAATTATGTATTACATCAATGCGTCCAAACAAATGGCAGTTCTTATTTATCATGTTGATTTAATTGCATAAGCGCGAAAATGGGCGGCATGGACAATGTTTCGCCCCTTGTGCTACCGTTTGTTCTTTGGCGGAAACCAACCTGAAGCCTGCGGGTTTCACGCGTTGTCATGGAGGTCCCGGTTTGAACAGCTTCGCGAAAAATCTCATGCTCTGGGCGGCCATATCTTTGGTAATGGTCGTTTTATTCAATCTTTTCAATCAGCCTCAATCGCCCAGCGCCAAGATCAACTATACCGCCTTTGTCGAGAAAGTGGACAAGGGCGAGATCGCCTCGGTCAAGATCCAGGGGCAGCGCATTACGGGAACGACCACTGATGGGCAGCGTTTCAACGTATACGCCCCTCATGATCCGGCTCTGGTGGACAACCTCATCAAGAACAAGGTCCAGGTCGAGGCCGAGGCTGATGAGGAATCCCCCTGGTACGCCATGCTCATGTCCTGGTTCCCCATGCTGCTGCTCGTGGGCGTGTGGGTCTTTTTCATGCGCCAGATGCAAAACGGCAGCGGCAGGGCCATGTCCTTCGGCCGCTCCCGGGCCAGGATGATCAACCAGGACACCACCCGCGTCACCTTCGACGACGTGGCGGGCGTGGACGAGGCCAAGGAGGAGCTCTCCGAGGTGGTCCAGTTCCTGTCCGATCCCAAGAAATTCACCCGCCTGGGCGGCCGCATCCCCAAGGGCGTGTTGCTGGTGGGCTCGCCCGGCACGGGCAAGACCCTCCTGGCCCGGGCCGTGGCCGGCGAGGCGGGCGTGCCGTTTTTCTCCATCTCCGGTTCCGATTTCGTGGAAATGTTCGTGGGCGTGGGCGCGGCCCGGGTGCGCGACCTGTTCGTCCAGGGCAAGAAAAACGCCCCCTGCCTCATCTTCATCGA
>CALGYO010000029.1 GCA_937934715.1 uncultured Desulfovibrionaceae bacterium
GCCCAGGCTGTCCAGGACGCCGTGTTTCAATCCACGCCCCCGCGCGGGGGGCGACGCGTAGGAGAAAGCTAGGCATCGGGAGGTACAAGTTTCAATCCACGCCCCCGCGCGGGGGGCGACCGCCCAGGATATGCCCAGGCTGTCCAGGACGCCGTGTTTCAATCCACGCCCCCGCGCGGGGGGCGACAGTGGCTGGTCAAGGCGTGGCTCGAGGGCGACTGGTTTCAATCCACGCCCCCGCGCGGGGGGCGACCAGGTCGCCGTGATCGAGTTCGATGCTGATCAAAGTTTCAATCCACGCCCCCGCGCGGGGGGCGACTTCCGCCGCCATTTCCCTTCCCCCAAGTCTCAGGTTTCAATCCACGCCCCCGCGCGGGGGGCGACAACACCTCTCCGGCATCCAAAAGTCGCCTACCGGGTTTCAATCCACGCCCCCGCGCGGGGGGCGACGAGAGAGAAAGGGAAAAAAAGAGGGGAGAAGGAGTTTCAATCCACGCCCCCGCGCGGGGGGCGACGGTGGCCAAAACTTTGCGTCGATGAGCCGTCCATGTTTCAATCCACGCCCCCGCGCGGGGGGCGACATCCCGCCCATGAGTTGGACGGACAAAGACCCCATGTTTCAATCCACGCCCCCGCGCGGGGGGCGACGTTCTGGGCGCGCTCATCACAAAACAGGTCGAGCTGTTTCAATCCACGCCCCCGCGCGGGGGGCGACCTGTTTTTACGCATAAACTCCACCACTGGCGGCGGTTTCAATCCACGCCCCCGCGCGGGGGGCGACAGGGGGTGGTCATTTTCTCGCGCTCCCCCAGGTGTTTCAATCCACGCCCCCGCGCGGGGGGCGACCGCAGATCGAGCAGGCCGTCCTGGACGCCAAGAAGTTTCAATCCACGCCCCCGCGCGGGGGGCGACGGCCGAAATGTTCGGTTCGCTTTTCAACCGCTCCAGTTTCAATCCACGCCCCCGCGCGGGGGGCGACCGGTTGCGCGATGTTTCGGCCTGTGCGCGCGTGGTGTTTCAATCCACGCCCCCGCGCGGGGGGCGACGAGGGGCCGGACACCGAAATATGCGTCTACTGGGAGTTTCAATCCACGCCCCCGCGCGGGGGGCGACCGGACCTGCAAACACTGACCCGTTAGGAGTCGCTATGTTTCAATCCACGCCCCCGCGCGGGGGGCGACCATCGACTGAACCCAAACACCAACACCACAAGGAGTTTCAATCCACGCCCCCGCGCGGGGGGCGACTTGAATTCTTTACCGCACTGCTCGCACGTCGTCAGTTTCAATCCACGCCCCCGCGCGGGGGGCGACCGGCGCTGGCTGCGGTAGGGATGGGGGACGTTAGGGTTTCAATCCACGCCCCCGCGCGGGGGGCGACGTGTTTCTGTGAAAGGTGTTCAAGCCTGATTGTGGTTTCAATCCACGCCCCCGCGCGGGGGGCGACGGGTTTTCGCCTCGTCGTAGGCGATCTTCAGCGTGTTTCAATCCACGCCCCCGCGCGGGGGGCGACAGTCCAGGCCGAGGCCATCAAGGCGTTGCACGATGAGTTTCAATCCACGCCCCCGCGCGGGGGGCGACTGGGGCCGATGAGGATTGCGTTCTCCTCCATGGCGTTTCAATCCACGCCCCCGCGCGGGGGGCGACGCATCGACGCCCTTGCGCATGACGTGCGTCAGGTTTCAATCCACGCCCCCGCGCGGGGGGCGACCTGCGGCCGAACCACCATGCGCGGCAGCGGGGGGCGTTTCAATCCACGCCCCCGCGCGGGGGGCGACTTGCGCCAGGGCGAGAAAGCAGCGGGGGGGTCTTGTTTCAATCCACGCCCCCGCGCGGGGGGCGACACCATGGAGACATTTTCCAACGAAGGGCTTTTGCTGTTTCAATCCACGCCCCCGCGCGGGGGGCGACTCCCGCCCATGAGTTGGACGGACAAAGACCCCATGTTTCAATCCACGCCCCCGCGCGGGGGGCGACAGCGCGCACCTTGCATTCGCTCGCCGCCCGGTTGTTTCAATCCACGCCCCCGCGCGGGGGGCGACGCGGTCAGGTATCTCAGCTACGAGCCCGCTTTGGGTGTTTCAATCCACGCCCCCGCGCGGGGGGCGACCCGCTACGGGGTCAACCTCCTGGGATTTACGCATGGGTTTCAATCCACGCCCCCGCGCGGGGGGCGACGCCGGGGCCATCGGGACAACGGCTGGGGCGGCGGGGTTTCAATCCACGCCCCCGCGCGGGGGGCGACTATCATGAGCAGGTCTATACGTTCGCGCAAACGGTTTCAATCCACGCCCCCGCGCGGGGGGCGACCTGGCCCACACGGAGCGATATGTCCGTGGACTGTTTCAATCCACGCCCCCGCGCGGGGGGCGACAATACAAACGGAACTGGTTACGCTACATATTACGGTTTCAATCCACGCCCCCGCGCGGGGGGCGACCGGCAGAAAATTTACAGGTACGCCCCGCCCAACGAGTTTCAATCCACGCCCCCGCGCGGGGGGCGACCGTAGGCGCGATGGGGGCTCAAAGGGATGAGCGAGGTTTCAATCCACGCCCCCGCGCGGGGGGCGACTGGGCTAGGAGAGGGTCAGGATTCCCGAGGCGTTGTTTCAATCCACGCCCCCGCGCGGGGGGCGACGCTGACGCTTTTGTGCTGACGATGGCACATACGGGTTTCAATCCACGCCCCCGCGCGGGGGGCGACGACGTACGGTGACTCGATCACGTATCTTGGGTGGTTTCAATCCACGCCCCCGCGCGGGGGGCGACTGGCTCTTGATCATCATGCAATTCGCTGGCGTTGTTTCAATCCACGCCCCCGCGCGGGGGGCGACCTCCAGCCCCATCACTCTGGGCGCGGGCTGGTAAGGTTTCAATCCACGCCCCCGCGCGGGGGGCGACGACGTGAGGGCCTCATTTGCCCAGATGCTCGCCTGTTTCAATCCACGCCCCCGCGCGGGGGGCGACTTGAATACTGAGCAATGTCTACCGTGTCCCTAGAGTTTCAATCCACGCCCCCGCGCGGGGGGCGACGTCTGGAATGACGAACAGCGCACAAGATACGTTGTTTCAATCCACGCCCCCGCGCGGGGGGCGACATCCCGTGGCCGAAGCCTCGCCGCCGTCCGCGCCGTTTCAATCCACGCCCCCGCGCGGGGGGCGACCTTCTCGCTCGCGGGCGACCGGACGGCGGTCTAGTTTCAATCCACGCCCCCGCGCGGGGGGCGACTCTTTGGCGTGTAGCGGATGTCGAGGGATTCACGGTTTCAATCCACGCCCCCGCGCGGGGGGCGACGCGAGGGGATTTTTCAGGCGGTGCTCGCGGGCATGTTTCAATCCACGCCCCCGCGCGGGGGGCGACCGGAACGCTCCGTCAATCCAGGAAACGGCGACTTGTTTCAATCCACGCCCCCGCGCGGGGGGCGACGATTGAGCAGGGCGCGGACCCCCGCACGGTCGCTGTTTCAATCCACGCCCCCGCGCGGGGGGCGACCCTTACATTCGAAAGCGTTGCCGACGCCTACTATGTTTCAATCCACGCCCCCGCGCGGGGGGCGACTTCTTCCAACCTGTGTTTTTCGACTTCCTCCAGGTTTCAATCCACGCCCCCGCGCGGGGGGCGACTGACCGTCTGAGAATCCATGGACCATGCGGGTTCCCAGACAATTATTCGCGGATGTCGGCAAGAAATGGGCATATTGTGCTTTATTTGCTGACATCAAAAAAAACAATCCCCTTAAATAATTGATAAAGATGCCTGCGCGGACCTCCCGGACTTTTCCTGAACGCTTGGGGTCCGCGCAGACCTCAAACAATGATCGTTCCCTCCTGATCTAACGGCTCTTTTGCCCCGACGTGCTCCACCCGCTTGTGCCAATTCGAACCAAGAAAGTAAAACCGAAGGCTATCCAACTCGGGATTTATGATATCCACAAGCCGAGCTCGCAACGAAATCCACTGCGCCGGATCGATCAAGCACTCGAACACCGAATTCTGCGCTCGAATCCCCCAATTTTCACACGCCTTCGCCACCCGCCGCAACCGCCCAGGCCCGCCAGGGTCCGTCGTCGATACGTCGTAACTGACAACCACCAACATCCCTTCACCTCCAAAGGAACGGCGGATATCCATCAAGGTCGCCGCGTAAATGCCGGGCCAAAAGCAACGCCTGGGTGAAAAGTAGCAAGCCCACAGCCATCTTTTCCTGAAGAAAAGGATGCTCCACCTCGTCCCGCTTGCGCTCTTGCCACGCCTGAATCACTGTCTTTCGCGCCGCATCCGAAAGCGTCACCGCACCCGAGCCCGACGCCTTAAAATCCCTTGGCCCCAACATCCCCCGATTCAAGAGCGTCAGCGCCAACCGATCAGCCAATACAGGCCGGAATTCCTCCATCAGATCAAGAGCTAGGCTCGGACGCCCCGGACGATCCCTATGCAAAAAGCCCACCTGCGGGTCCAACCCGACGCTCTCCAATGCAGAACGCGCGTCATGTACAAGAAGGGTATACAAAAAGGAAAGAAGACAGTTCACCGGATCAAGCGGAGGACGCCGGTTGCGGCCCGAAAACAGGAATTCCGGCTCGGGCCGCAGCAACATCCTCGGAAACGCCCCGAAATACGCGGCGGCGGCCTCGCCCTCCACGCCGCGCAACCCGTCAAGATCGGGGATCGCCGACAACCGCGAGAGCTTTTCACCCATACTCTCGGCTGTCGCCCGCAATCCTGCTGACTCCGGTCGGTCCGGATGATCCCGGGCGCTGCGGCGTAAGGCCGTCCGGCAATTATACAGTTTCCCCGTCAGCGCCATCCGAGCAATCTCGGCCGAGGCTCCAGGGCCGTCCGCAAGACGATATTGCCTCCGCCGCAACAAGACGTTGCCGTGAGTCGGACCAGCCACCCTCGCGAGAAAACGTCCACTCTCGGACAAGAAACTTATGCACGCGTCCTTCTCGGTCAAATGCCCCATCAGCGCCGGACTAATGGACACCTGGCCGAAACAGACCACCCCGTCCAAGGTGTGCGCCGGGAGCTTTAGACGGGTTTCGCCCTCCACGCGCACCACAAGCGCCTCTCCCTCCTTGGCTAAGTATGCGCCCTGGGTCGTCACATACAAGGTATTGAGATGTTTCATCCCCTTTCCTCGTCTGCCAACATACGCCGCAGATAGTCCGCAACTTTCGGATATTTCCCCGATTGCGCGGGCAGGCAACTTCCTAACAGCGAGCAATTGTTGCATTTTTTGTTGGAATATTCAGCGGGAGGCGTAACCCCAGAGGCAATCAAGGCATGCAGCGCCTTGGCGGTATTAATCGTCGCAGCGCGCAACTCGTCCGTGAATTCCACCTCTTCGCGCCTGCGCGGCGTGGCGTAAAACAGCGCGCCCGAAGGAACCGGAATCTTGAGCATTTCTTCCAGGCACATGGCCTGGGCGCACAACTGGATGCGGTCCGCGTCGTGGGACTTGCTCCGGCCGCGCTTGTGCTCCACAGGGAGGGGCCGCGCATTGCGGCCCCTCCCGTGAAACTCCACCACGTCCGCCTGTCCGGCCACGCCCAGCGCAAGGGAGCGCAGGACAATCCCGGTCTCTACGCGCACGTCCCCGCGAGCGACTCGTCCACCCTCGTGCACACGTTCATGCTTCACGCGACCTTCGGCTGTATGCAGGTTTTCGTCCCAAACCCGCTCCAGATGAATGAGCGCGCACTGCCTGGGGCAGTAGACGATATGTTGCAACGCCGACAGCGGCAGCAACTCGGATTCGGCGTACACGGCTTAAATTATACGCTCGATTTCCACCCCTTCCGGGAGGTCCGCATCATCGACCGCGACGGCGTAATCCTCGAACGAGCGTGGCGGCATGGAGGCATCGCCGGTCCGCGCCACCGTTACCCGCTCGAAAAGCGCATGCGCCGGGGCATTGCCGATTTTGGAAGCGTGTTTGAAAACCACAAGCGCCCGCGCGGCCATCTCGCCCCGCGCGGCCGAACGGTCATGGTCGAACATGTTCGCAAGCGCCTCCCAGAAAAGCGCCAAGTCATCCCCCGAAAAACCCGTCTGCCCGGCCAGCGGCGCGGAGATGAATCCGTGGCAGCGATACAGGCCGTAGGGCACGATGGATTTGCGGCCCATGGTGCGGTTGTCGCCGCCCTGCTTTTCCGCCTCGGCCTCGGTGGCCACGGCCATGCGGGTGATGGAGATGTCGAGCGGAACGATCTGGTCCTGGGAGCGGGCAAAGGTCAACTGCGCCGGGCCGCGCACCTGACCGCAATTAACGCCAATGGACATGACCGCGCCGAACGTGCGTACGTCGAAGAAATTTTTGCACATCCAGTCCTTGGCCAGCTTGGTCTTGTCGGCCTTTTTATCCGTTTCTCCCACGGCGTCATGGGCGCGCTGGTGCTGCTTGTTCAGTATGGCCTTTTCCCGCACGTAGATCTCATACGACGCTTCGTTGCCCCTGGTCAGTTCCACGTAATTGCGGATTTTACGCTTGAGGCAGACGTCGGTCACAAGGCCGAGGCTGGTTTCCGGGTCCAGGCGTGGCAGGTTGCCCGCGTCCGGGTCGCCGTTTGGGTTGCCGTTTATGACGTCAAAAAGGAACACGAAGTCGTAGCGGTTCTGTATGGGCTGCATGGCGATCTCCTTATTCGGCGCTTTCGGCCGGAGTTTCTTTTTTGCGATATAGGGCGTTGCGCTGGTGGTAGTAGCCGAGGGCAAACATGGCCTGGCCATCCAGGTCCAGATGCGCAGGCAAACTTTCGGCGGGCAGGCCTTCCATGATTTCGGCGATGCGGTTATCCGAGGCGTAACCGTATTCGGCCTTGGCCATGTGGTGCTGGGCAAGGCGCAAGAGACGAGGGAAGACGCTTCGCGGCGTGGCCGAGGCTGCGCCGAAAAAACGGTCCTTGATGGTGGCGTTGATTCCCGGCAGGGCGTCCTGCTGGGCTTTTTCCAGGACGGCGAACAGCCGCCCAAGCCGATAACCGGGATTGGTCGATTCTGTATTCAGGGACACGGCGACCTCCGATGCGCTGACGTTATTGAATACGCGCCCGAAACGCAGGGCGCGGACATAATAGGCTTTGAGCAGGGCCGCCCGCAGGTACGTCACGTCCTGTTCGGCCCGGATGCGGCCGATGATCCGGGAAACCAGGCTGCGCGGATATTCGCCGCCAGTGATCACGGCCCGCATCATCTCGCCCCCGAGATTCGGCGGGATGTTCTCGGTCTTGCGTAGCGGCGCGATCTCGATGAGAATCCGCCACAGGCTCGGATAGGACGGATTTTTCGGGTTGGCCTTTTCGATTTCAATGTCCGCGAAATGCCTGCCCAACCGGGCAAGCATCTCGGCCACCGTGGACTCCTGCCAGAAACGCACGGACAACCGCGCGGCGTTGGGGGAAAGGCCCAGGACGTAGAAGGGCGTCTTCGGGTCCGGGTCCCAAACGGGCGGCTCCTGGCCTCTTCGCACGGCGTCCACAACCGCCCCGAGCCGCAGCAGCAATGCCTTGTCGTGGGCCGTGTCGCTCTCTTCCTTGATGTCGAAGAAAGAAAGGAAATCCTCCTCGGCCCGGGTGGGCGTTTCCGTCCAAAAGACCGTCGTCGCGTCGCCCGCCATGATGGTCCGCCGGGGCGGGGGCGCCTTGTCGCCGTACGAGGCGATGCGAAGTCCCTCGGCCGTATCGGCCAGCTTGGCCTTTTGCCCGCCGCCCGGCGAGAGCATGTGATTCAGCGCCGTGGCGTAGGCGAAGGCCGCCCGTTCGCTCACCGGCGCGTTTTGATTATATGTTTTCCCGTAAGAGAAGTATGCGTCCGCATTAAATGAAACGAGGAATGCCCCTGTCGAATTCGCGTTTCGGATTCCAGACAAGGAATGATGGAGGCGGGTTACAGGGCCACACTCCCCTGAAATAAGACACATGGCTTTTTCCGTAGACTCTGATTCCCCCAAATACCGCAGCCACGCGGATTTGACTGCGGGAGATTCATGGATATAGCCTAGTTCGCCATCCAGTCTAAAAACCACTGTCGCCCCGGTTGCTTCCAGCACCTCATTCCAGTTCGGGATTTCATCTGTTCGTTCAGGGTTCCATGAATCAAGAAAGGATAGAGCCGCACGCATACCAGGATCGTCCGCACTGATCGAATCTCCAACTCGATGCGCCTTGGTTCTGAATGATTCAAATAGTTTTTGCGATCGTTCCGCGTCTCCTTTCATGTCAGCGCCAAGAGCATAATCCACCCTGTCCCAAAGAAAATTCGGG
Organism: uncultured Desulfovibrionaceae bacterium; assembly: GCA_937934715.1. Classification (GTDB taxonomy): domain Bacteria; phylum Desulfobacterota; class Desulfovibrionia; order Desulfovibrionales; family Desulfovibrionaceae; genus CALGYO01. Next base: position 8,266 of record CALGYO010000029.1, read on the forward strand.
ACAATCGCCAAGCTCGTTCTCCCTTTGGCTTTTTCGGGCACCGCCAGGAATTTTGGCAGAAGTTTTCTGCCCTTCTCCGGCTTCTCCTGAATGTTTCCAACTGCGCGAAGCGAACCATCCGGAGCGAGAATGATCTCGAAATGAATCTTTTCCTTGCTGAAGCCAGGCTCCGGGATATCCACCTCGGGGTCTTTCAGCAGCCGTTCGTAATATGAGGCCAGGGCTTGCAGGATCATGCGCGAGCCTCCTCGAAGGGCGGGACTTCGATGCAGCCGCCCTGCATCACGGCCCGGAAAAACCTGGGTTCCATGTCCCGGCCGAAGTCCAGATCGTGGAGCATGAAGCCCAGGTCGCGCTGGCCGCAAAGGGAGTCGTGAGGACGCTCGCCGTCGTCCGGCCCGAAATGGGCGGCAAACTCCCGGCAACCGAGGTAGGGCCGGTGAAAGCACTGGCCGCGCGCCATGCGCCGGTTGAAGATGTCCAGGTGCTTGCCCTCGTTTTCCACGGCTGGATTCCATTTGTCCGTGCGTTCGAAGCGGGCTTCAATGAGGTAGGCCACGTCGCGCAGGACCATGGCGGCGCGCTGCTGGCGGTCGTCCTCGATGAAGGTTTCCACCGGGCTGACGCCGTCCTTCATGGCCTTGGCCGCCTTGGCCAACGGCAGCTTATGCCCCAGTTCGTTGCGGCGCAGGTTTTCGAAGCGGATGGGGCGCAGCGCCGTAATGCGCTCCACCACCCAACGGATAGCCGGTTTCCAGTAGATGGCCTCAAGGGCTCCTCGCGCGGCCGAAGGCGTCATGACGTCGTACGACACTCGCTCCACCTTCATTTCTGGCCGCGTAAAACAGGCGTACTCCCCCCAGACCTTTAGCCTGACTCCAAATGCCATGGCACCTCCATATTAGATTGTCAGACGATCGATACGGACAAAAGATGGATCCTCCGGGCACAAGCCCAATTCATCATCGTACAAATCTTCATTTTCCAGCACAGCCAACCCGTTCAGGATGAGTCGGGCGGCACCCGCGCCAATGAGAGAATTCCATTCCCAAGGGGGAAGTTGGACCACTTGGCGCTGTAATTTGCGCAAGACGCGGCCGGGCGAGGGAGTGAATTCCAGTTCCCGGACCTGTTTCCGCGCTGTTTCATCAAGGGCGACGATTACCGGGCGCATGGCGTTCTCGATAAGGCGAAAGGTCTCGGCTGCCGTACGGAACCGAAACAAACCTTCTCTCACACCAGTTTCAAACCCTTTGAGAATGTCCTTAGTATCGAGATCGTTGCCCGCTTGCCAAAACAGTAGTCGGAAGTATCGCTCAACTGCCTCGGGCGCTAAGGGATCAGGATAGCCCTGGCGTAGAACCATGGCCGCAGTGTCTGCGGTGACGCGAAAATGCCCCGGCGGTAGGCCGTCCTCGGGAGTAAACAGGAACACCCGGCCGGCTGGAGCGCCCGCCGCCTCGGTAAGCCGTCCCTCCCGGTCGCAACGCCCGGCCGCCTGGGCGATGGCATCCAGCCCGGCCGCCGCCCGGTAAACCACAGGGAAATCCAGGTCCACGCCCGCTTCGACAAGCTGGGTCGAAATAACGAGACAGGGACGGCCTTCCCGCAAGGCGGTCTTGATCGCCGTGATCCGTTCGCTGCGATGTGCGGCGGTCATTCGGGCGCTCAGATGAAAAATTCCCTCGCGACTGCCGCGATCGGGCGAGCGGACAAGACTCTCATAAAGAGCGCGGGCGTGCTTGCGCGTATTCACGATGCAAAGCGTCTGACCATGTTCGCCGAGTCGGGCGCACAAAGCGTCGTCGCTAAGCATTCCCAGGCCTTCCACCCGCACCCGCCGTAGCCGCTCGTGAAAATCGGCCCTGTCGGGCAATATTTCTCGCACTTTGTCCAGCCCGATCGGGAAATCATCACGTTTCTCGACGGCGGGCTGGGTGGCCGTGCACAGGACCACGCTAGCCCCGTAACGCTTAGCCAGTTCGCGCAAGGCGGCCAGGCACGGCAATAAAAGCCCCTGAGGCAGCGTCTGGGCTTCGTCCAGAATGATGACGCTCCGCGCGAGATTGTGCAGCTTGCGGCAACGCGAGGGCTTGGCCGCGAAAAGCGACTCGAAGAACTGCACGGATGTGGTGGCCACAAGCGGCGCGTCCCAGTTCTCGCAGGCCAACCGCGCCCGACGGGCATTCGGGCTCTCGTCTTCCTCGTCGTCTGGCTCCAGGGCGCTGTGATGCTCCACCACTGCGTCGTCCCCGAGAAATTCCCTGAATACGTCAGCGTTCTGTTCAATGATGGAGGTGAAGGGGATGACGTAGATGATGCGGGATAGTTTATGCCGCTCGGCGTGGCGCAGGGCGAAGGCCAGGGAGGATAAGGTCTTGCCGCAGCCCGTGGGCGCGGTCAGGGAAAAAAGCCCGGGCTCTTTCTCGGCGGAGGCCAGACATGCCTTAAGCGCCTCTCGCCTGATTTTGTTCACCGGCGTGGGTTCGGCCCCGTTCGAAAGCGCCTCAAGCTTCGGAAAAAACCTCCCTGCCATAGTTCGTATGTCCGGCTTCCCTTCTCGCCATGCCGAACGCGCCGGGTCCATGAACTTTTCGGTGTCCAGCCAGTCGGCGTCCACAAGGCACGAAAAGACCATGCGCGTAAAAAAGGCCAGCGAAAACCCCGGCTTTCCACCATCACCGAGATTGAACGGAAGGCCCTGCGGAAGGGCTGACTCCTTGGCGAAATTCGCAACCTCCGACAGGTCCTCAACGGCTGTCAACCGCCGCTCAAGAACGTCCCAATCAGGTAACCCGCCGTGGTGGCCGCATATAATATAAGCAAGAAGTTTTCCAAGGACCTTGTGTTCTTTGGCTGCCAAGGTTGCACCATAGACGGAATGCGGAGCGCTGCCGCGCACGCCCTTACCCTCGGCGCATAGGAATAGATAGTCCTGAAACGCTTGTCGGGCCTTGCCCACGTCATGAAGACGCCCAGCATATTCGGCCCATCTTCCTGCGCCAAATGCCTCCGCGAATTGTCTGGCTTTTTCAGCGACATCATCAAGATGGCGATAAAGCGTTTGCCATTGAGAGGGAGGTTTACCAGGAAGCGTGTGGGCGTATTTTTGCAAGATTGTCTACTTGGCGAGTATTGTTTTTAGTATATTTTCCTTATTGTTATGGTTTCAAACAATAGAAATCAACCAGCAATTGGGTGCCAACAGTCCTTTTTTTATTTCTTTGTCGTCACCTTTTTGCCTCGCCCATTCCCGATCTTCCCAAGGATATCCCCGGCAAGGTCGGAGGCGCTACGCAAGGCCTCGTCGCGCAGGTGCGCATAACGCTTGGTCATGGTCGCGGACTTGTGGGTTAAGAGCTTCTGAAGCGTCAGCATGTCCACTTGCCCGGAGCTGGCCAGCATGGACGCGAAGACATGGCGGAGGCCGTGGAGCGGACGGAAGTCCTTTGGCAGCCGGGCGCGGGCCTTGATCTTGTTCGAGGCTACCTGGATGGTCTTGCGCCGCCCGCCGTCCTGGCCGGGGAAGACGTAGAGGGAACCCGGCAGGCGAGGATGGCCTTCAAGGATGGTCCGGGCCATGTCGTTCATGGGAATTTTGGTGGTCTTGCCTCCCTTAGGCGCGACGATGTTGATGAAGCCGCGCTGGAAGTCCACGTCCTCCCATTTCAGCTTGAATAGCTCGCCCCGTTTGGTCGGGGGCTAATAGGTGGGGCGCTGCTTTTACTACTTCCCTGAAGCGAGAAGAATCGTGCCGTCGTTGTCCCGTTGTTCAGAATCAGTGGAGAAGAGGATTGTTGCTACCTCCGACGCATTACGTAATGCCGAGTCCCTCAAGTGCGAATATCTCAAGGTCATCCCAGGAGAACGATGAGTTAACAAGCGTTGTAGCGTATGCAACGATACCTGACCACTTGAGGCAAGCCCTGATGCAAATGAATGCCTTAATCCGTGAAAAGGACGAAAATCCTTCGGGAGACCTGCGTTATCACGAATTTGTCTGGCTGCTCTGGACAACGTGTCTTCGTGATGCCCTCCAAAGACAAACTGCTGTTCAGGATTTTGGGGATGTTGTTCAAGGATATATCTGGCCGCGCTATTCATTGGAATATGCTGATCGCGACCGTTTTTGGGGTCACGTAGCAAGATGAAGCCGTCTCGAAAGTTAACATCACGCCATGTTAAACGAGCAAGTTCGCCTCGACGCATTCCTGTAACAAGCGCCAACTTCATCGCATTCGCTATGTTAATGTTAGGGTGCGATTCAATAGCTAAGAGCAGCGCCTTGAGTTGACTCGAAGTCAAGTCTTCCGTTTTGATGTTATTTGGGGTTGGCATTTCAATTTTAAATCCAAGTCCAGGGCAAAGTCCCTTTTTAACGCCATGATTGCAAACTCGCCTTAGAAGTTCCAGAGTATTTTTTATAGATTGAGGTGATAGTTTCTTTAGGGTCCGTAAGCGAAATCGATCTACATCGAGGGGAAGGATCTCATGAGGCTCTTTTTCTCCAAAAGCTGGCGTTATGTATTTATTGAATCGATTTACATCACGGCGACGCCCCTTATGGATAATCTTTCCTTCCAAATATGAGTTCCATAGCCGATTAATAGTCCAACAATTTTCGTGGGCAGCTCTAGCAGCATCCGCCTCCATGCGCTTAGATTGATTTGATAGTTCATCACCCGCCATACGACGAGCGCGGATTTGTGCAGCTTTTGCCGGAGTCATATTGTCTAGCGATTGGCGTCCTGCCTTTTCTTCGACTAATTTCCCATCACGCCGATAGCGAATGTAGTATACCCGTTCCAGTTTACCCGAGCTCGGGTGCTTGGCTTCAATGAATGTTACCCCAGGATAACGAGTTTTTTGCCGTTTCATGATGGGCATGATTTCCTCCAAATCTATTCCCCACAAATTCCCCACACAGAGAGGTAAGATACAGGGTGTTAGCTCGAAGTCAAGAGTAGTTGTATTTAATAATGATGAATAATATTAGCACATAGTAGTAGGTGGTGGTAGTCTGGAGTAAATATAGCCTGCGGTCTTGAAAACCGTTGACGGGGCGACCCGTCCGGGGGTTCGAATCCCTCTCCCTCCGCCAATCAAGAATCCAGCCAAGTCCGAAGACATCCAAAAAACAAAGAAAATCAGCGGAAAATCGGCGAAATAGCGTCCGATGCCGTCCAGCGTGGCGTGTTGACATCCTGGGTAACACCTGGTTTTTTTCCGGGCGGCATATCTCCGCTCTGTGTAACCGTTATCGCTTCAAGAGCTCCGGAGGCCAGCCCCTTGCGCGGAAGCCTCCGGTTCCTGCGCGCGAAATGTGAGGGAGCAAGGCGGAAACGATCAGAGCGCGCCGTGGCGCAATGAACGCCAAGATGGAAAAGACCGTCATGCGATGAAGACCTCCGCCTTCTGGCGGGATGTCCCCGCTGAAGTCGAAACCGCAACCCGCCAAGGCCTGGACCCGATCCGGGCCTTTGCGGAATTCTGGGGCAGGACCGACGCCGACGCCTCCCGCGTCCTGGCCTCTCTCGTGGCTTCCGCCGAGCCCGGCTTACTCGGGTTCGGAATCGAACCTGCGAGGGCGTGTGGGGCGAATTTGACCGCAAGGTGAAGCGACGGCGGGCGGCCTGACGCGGACCTCGACCATGCGCAGCCTGTCTCTTTCGGGAGGTGGGCCGCTTTCATTTCTGGCGTTCCCCCGTTCCCTCATGCCGGGCATCTCTCGACCATGAACAAGCTCTTCTGGATCATCCCCGCCGCTACCGTCGCCGCTCTGGCGCTTTGGATCATCATCCTATGCACACGTCGAAGCCCGAGAGGCCACGCCGTCTAAGGCAGGGGAGGCAGGGGACAAGAAGGACCTGCCGCACCTCGACCAGAACAACGTCATCGAGATCGTGGAGGGCGTGGTCAAGGAGCAAAAGAGTTCTCTGTGGGACGTCTCGGATGTGGCGGCCTCAATTTGTCAATGCGGTAACTGGCTATTTTACAACCGGTTCTCTGGTCAGAATCGCCCCTTTGTAAGACTTGCCAAACATACTTTGCAATCGTTCCATTGCGCTTTGTCACTTTTCATGGTTAATTAATAATAGGTCTATGTTCAGCCAGGGGCGCTTGCTGCCTGTGGGCTTGGGGCCGGGCTGAACACCCCGCGTCCGCCATCGGCAGGTAGCCCCGGCAGGGGGCGCCATGTGCAGGCTCCAAGCTGCCGCCCCATTCCCGGCAGTGTGGCAGTCAGAAGGCTGCACGCAGGAGGAACTGAAATCAGACGTGACCTGTCGGGCACACAGTCATGACCTTGATATGGGCAATGCGGGGCGCTCTGTCGTATATTTTTTTGGAAAATCCAATCCTATACTCTGTGGGTGAACTGACTCTGCTCATTTGCTTGATGTGATTGTAAAGAAAGATAAGATGATATGGCAGGATTGACGCAGTGTCAGACTGCTGAATCGCTCATTAGGTTGGGCCTTATTCATCAGCGGTTACATCACTTCAGCATCCGAGGAGGTCCCATGCGTTCTCCATCCCTTGCCCTGCTTTTCTTAGTTGTTAGTGTTGTTGCCGGGGGCGCCACTGCCAACGGTTTCACCCTGGCGGATACCGAGTGCGTCTGGTGTACTGACCTGGGCGGCGCCTATACCCCCTGCCCGCAGGCAGGTGAGCCATATTACGGCCAGGACGCCCAGTATACGGGAGCGGCGCTTTCCTTGCAAAACAACGGCGACGACACGGTCTCGGACCTCAATACCGGTCTTGTCTGGCAGCAGCTCCTGGACACGACCTACCGGACTTATGAGGATGCTTCGGCCTATTGTCAGTTACTTCCCCTGGCCGGTCGTTCGTGGCGAGTTCCCAGCATGTGGGAGCTGATCACTATAGCCCCCTACGGGTACGCCTCCACCATCGATACCTTTTTCCCAAACATGAATGAAGCCCTGGCCGGCGGCAGCGGGGCCATGTGGTCCAGCACCGTGAACAACGTGCTGAGTTACGGCAGCTACAACACCTACGATGTCATGAAAAGCACCGGCGAAAGCACATTTTACGATGAAAGAGAAGCGCTTGTGACCATGTGCGTGTCCGGCGACAGCATCCCCTACGAAAACTACACGGACAACGGCGACGGCACGGTAAGCCACGCCGGAACCGGACTGATGTGGGAAAAGACGACCAGCACGGACTCCATGAACTGGGGGGCAGCCTTGGCCTATTGCGAGGCGCAGACCACGGGTGGCCACACTGATTGGCGGTTGCCCAACACGCGCGAGCTGCAATACGTTCTGGACTACGACTCAAGCGCCTCGCCTACTTTCCCCGGGGTCTTTGATGGCAAATCCGACAACTACTGGGCATCGAGCATGGCGTACACCTATACGCCATACCCCCCGGCAATGGGCGATCTGGCGAGCACCAACGTCAGGAGCGTGTATACCCGCACAGGATATGCCCGTATGGTTCCAAACGCCAACGACACCCAAAAAATGTACGCCATGTGCGTACGTACCCTTGGCGGCAACACATCAAGCCCGAGCACAGCTGCAATGAATATTCTGCTCCTTGATTGAGGTCTTGGGATTTACAGTTTCAGGCTTTGACAACGGCGAGGCTCTCACTGACAAGCGCTTGCAGCTTTCGCCAAGCAGCTCGATGCGTCCTAGAGAGCCTCGGCGGTTTTGCATGAAAACGCGTATATATTGAGACCACTGCATAATGCCCAGAAAGCCCGTAAGCGCCTCTCACTCAAATCCTGATATGTTAAATGCGTAATGGTATTCCAAAGGGCGAGAGCCCTTTGATGGAGGGCGCCACCCCGGCCAATTGTGCAGCAGCGTCTCAAAAGACGCTTCAGCGCGGTATTTGCAGCAGGTTCTGACGCAACCGGCAACTGGGCGCGGAACCGGGAACTGCGTCGCGGTCACGGGAACGCCCGGCGAATCGGACGAAGGACAGCCGCCGCATACGCAGTCTTCCACCACCGCGCCGTTCAGAACGTACCAGCGTTGGAACGGGAGAATCGGCGCCGTATTGACGGACGTGACCCGCTTTCGTCCCTCCATTTCAAGAAGAACCGAAACGAAGAGGGTGGCCGGAACCACCCTCTTTCGGGCATCACGCGGGGCCCCGGCAGCCGCTCCGGCGCCCCGCGACGAGAGGCGTGACTGGTTATACGCCGGCGTGCTCGGTGCGTTTGATGATCTCGTCCTGGGTCTCGCGGATGAGGCTCGTGAAGTAGGCGCTGAAGCCCGAGACGCGGACCACGAGGTCCTTGTGCCGCTCGGGGTGAATCTGGGCGTCCAGCAGGGTCTCGCGATCCACCACGTTGAACTGGATTTCGCCGCCGCCCTGCTGGGCGTAGGCCTGGATCAGCATGCGCAGGGCCCGGTGATGGCTGGTCTTGTCGAAAAAGGACGGGCTGAATTTGATGTCCAGGACCATGCCGTTGGTCGCCGCGGAGAGGTCCGTCTTGAGCAGGGAGTTGACTGCGGCGGTGGGGCCGTTGACGTCCTTGCCCTGCACCGGGGAGACGGCGCTGGCCAGGGCCTCGCCCTTGCGTTTGCCGTCCGGGAGCGCGCCGGTGTTGATGCCCATCTTCACGTGGTCCTCGACGGAGTACAGGCCCATCTGCCAATGGCCGCCGCGCGGGTTCCCGAAGCCGTTCACCACGCTTTCGGCCGCGGCCACGAGTTCGGCCATGATGTCGTCCACGGCGCTCACGTCGTTGCCGAACTTGGGGCAGTCGTGCTCGATGGCGTCCAGCATGTCCTCATAGCCCACGTAGTCCGCCTTCATGGCGTCCTGGAAGTCCTTGAGGGTATAGCGCTTGTCCGTAAAGACCAGCTTCTGGATGGCGGCCAGGGAATCGGCCACGTTGGGCAGGCCGCAGAGGTTGACGCCGGAGTTGTTGTATTTGGCGCCGCCCGCCGTGACGTCCTTGCCGTTCTGGATGCAGCCCTCGATGAGTACGGAAAGAAACGGCGTGGGGTAGCATTTGGGGAGCGCGGAATCCAGCCGGTTGATGGACGTCATGGCGTACGCGAGGTGGGCTTTGAGCTCCTCCTTGTACCAGTCGAGCATGGCCCTAAAGTCGTCGATGGCGTCGATGCGGTATCCGGTGAACAGGGGATAGACGTAGTCCTCGCCATGATCGTCGGTCAGCTTGAGGCTCTGGTCCACGGCGTTGCCGATGATGCCCGTGGAGCCCAGGCAGTTGCTTTTGCCGTTGAAGAACATGATCTCCAGGATCTTGCCGGTGTTGATGCGCAGGGCCTCGGTCTTGGCGTATTCCTTGCCGGGGCAGGCCATTTCGACGCAACCCACCAGGGCGTAGTTGGCCGCGTCCTCCGCGGAGTGGCCCATGCGTTTTTTCGCCCGGATGCAGAATTCGTCGATGAAGATGGCGGGCAGGCCGATGCCGGTCTTAAGGAGCTCCACGCTCTCCTCCCAGACGTCGTCGGGCATGGAGTCGTGATAGCGCAGGCAGAGCAGAGGCTGGTCGAACAGCGTCTTGCGGCTCGACCGCAACATCATGATGGTCAGTTCGTTGGAAGCATATTCGCCCCGCTCGTTCAGACCGCCGATGGTGATGTTCTGATAGCCATGCAGGGTGATGCCGAACTTGATCCAGAGCGCGTCGAGGATGTCGGCGGCCTCGGCGTCGGTCAGTTTCCCCGATTTCAGGTCGTTTACGTAGAAGGGGTAGAGGTACTGATCCATGCGCCCGAAGGAGAAGGATGCCGGAAAACTCTCGGCGTAGAGCATCTCATGGGCCAGCCAGATCAGTTGGACGGCCTCGAAGAATGTCCGCGCCGGTCCATGGGCGATATGGCGCAGGGAGGCCTCCATCTCGACCAGATGAGCCTTGTAGGCCGGGGTTTCCGTTTTTTCGGCCAGGTCCCTGGCGAAATCCGCATAGCGCAGGATGTAGCCGGAGGCGGCCTCCAGGCAGATGAGCATGGCCCTGAGCGCCGGTTTGCGGCTCTCGTCCGCCTCGGCGAGCCGCTGCCGGGCCTCGTTGGCGAGCCCGCCGAAGCCCGTGTTGATCAGCATCTCGTAGCCCGGGATGATGTGGCCGGTCTCCCAGTGCTTGTAGAACCATTTGGAAACGCACTTGGCAAAGGCGCGCATTTCCCCGGCCTCCACGGAGTCGGCGGCAAAGCCGTTGGCGACGATGGCGTCCTCGGCTTCCTGGCAGGTGTCGATGCCCGCCGGGGGACGGTAGAGCGGGTCGTAGTCATCGGGGAGATTGAAGGGGAAGGACGGCTTGTAGGTGTAGCGGTAGGCGAACCCGGCCAGGATGTCGTGTTCGCGGATCAGGATCTTCTTTTCGGCCAGGAACCGCTTGAACCCCATGGCGATCCGTATGTCGCGGCCTTCTTCGGCATAGTTCTCGAAGGCGGCTTCGTATATGGGGCGCCTGGTCGGGATCTGCGACCGATCGTGGTCGTCGTGGCGATGGTCCAGTATCGCCTTTACGCGATCACTCACTTCAAGCTTCTGAGCAGCCATGGTCTAGTCCTTCCTGTTGAATTGTCCGTACGGGGTTGAAGAACGATGCGCGCATGAGAATACGGGGCGCTTATGCGATTTCCGCATTCAGTCCCGATTGTCTGTAGCGTTTAAGCGCCGCATCCATGAATTCGGCGCTCGGCGGCGCTTGCCGGTCCAATCCGTAGTCGAAGCCCAGGGCCTCGTACTTGCCCACGCCGTAGACGTGGTAGGGGAGCAGTTGGATCAGCCCGCGGTTGGGCAGGGTGGCGAGGAACCGCGCGATGCGCTCCTGTTCGCCCATGTCCGCGTTGAATTGGGGAATGACCGGGACGCGGATAATGTAGGCGGCCCCCGCCTTGTCCAGGGCGCGCAGGTTTTCCAGAATCAGCCGGTTGTCCACACCGGTCCAGCGCGCGTGCAGCGAGGGATCGAAGCATTTTACGTCGTAGAGAAAAAGGTCGATGTGCGGCAGCAGGGCCGCATAGTTCTCGAAGGGGACGTTCCCGGCCGTGTCGAGCGCGACAGGAATATGTTCCGCCCTGCACAGCCTGGCCGCTTCGATGATGTAGCCGGGCCTCAGCGCGGGCTCCCCGCCGGAAAAGGTCACGCCGCCGCCGGATGACGCGTAATAATGCCGGTCCTTGACCAATTCCCGGAACAGGGCTTCCGGGCTGGTCCTGTCGCCGACCAGCTTCAACGCCCCCGTCCGGCAGACCGAGGCGCATTTGCCGCAGGCCTCGCAAAGGTCACGGTCGAACACATGCCCGCCGTCAAGGATGCGGTGGGCGTTCTGGGGGCAGGCTTTTACGCATTTTCCGCACGCCTGGCAGCTGGCCTGGAAGAACTGGAGCACGGGGGAAAATTTCAGGTTTTCCGGATTATGGCACCAGGCGCAGCGCAGATTGCACCCCTTCAGGAACACGGTCGTCCGGATGCCCGGGCCGTCATCCAGGGAAAATCGTTGGATATTGCTTACGAATTCCGCGCCGCGCATGCCTTGCTCCCCTGCGATTCCATAGCCTGACGCCACTAATATTCCAGCTGATATACCAGTTGTCAAGCTGTCTTCAGCCCTTTTTGGCGAAGCCGCTGCCCGGGTCCCCGATTATAGGGCGAAGCGACGGCGGGAGGCGGCGAAAGGCGACGGGCGGACAAAGCGAGCTGGCGCCGGGACGGCGGCGCCTATGGCAAAACAGGAGCGGCGTCGACTATGGAAAGGCCGGGCCTGGACGGGGGCGGCGGCGCGGAGCGGCGTCAGGGAGGGGGCGGCGGCCGGAGCGAGTCAGGAATGCCGGGCCGCCCCCTGTCCGCCCATGAGGGCGAGCCGCTGTTCGATGACGACGAGGACGTCGCGGATGTGGTTGGCTGCGATGGTTCGGCTGGCGTCCGTATCGCGCCTTTTGATGGCTTCAAGAAGGGCCCGTTGGCTGTCGATCTGGCTCAGCATCTGCTCGTTGCTGAACACCAGGGAATGCCAGAATCGCGCGCCCACGCCCTGATAGTCGCGCAGCAGCTTTTCCAGCTGGGCGTTGCCGATTGAGGCGTAGATCACGTCGTGGAATTCGAATTCGTAGCGGAGCAGCGCGGCGTTATCCAGCTCCTCGCCGCCTTCGGGGCGCGTGGTCTTTTCCAGGATTTGTTCCAATTGGCGGATCTGTTCCTCGGTGAGGCGTTTGGCGGCGAGCTCGCCCGCCATTCCCTCGAGGGCGATGCGGATTTCGCTGATTTCCTTGAGCTGGTTGAAGTCCATGGGGGCCACCCAGGTTCCGGAGCGGGGAACGCGATTGATCAAGCCCTCGCTTTGCAGTTGCAGGAAGACGTCCCGCAGCGGCGTTCTGCCGATGCCGTACTGCTCCATGATCTCCTTATCCTTCAGGGGCTCTCCAGGGGCGAGGCCCGAAGTGATAATGAGATATCTCAGCTCTTCATAGACGTTCTGTTTTTTCGAGTTCATGCTTTTATGTGTGGTTTGGGCGGTTATGGGGATAGCCGGGGCCGCATCAACCCGGCGCGCGGCCGAAAGGGCGGCGACGTCACGAATCGGAATCCCCGGTTGCTGGATTGGGCGGAATGTTCCGCCGGTGACGATCCGTCGCCGTCCAATGGCCATGCCCGCCAGCCGGCGGCAATCAGAGCCACCTTACATTTTTATCGCCAATTCGAATGCGCGGCAAGGTCTTCATGGGGCCGCCGGTCCCGGCGCGACGCAATGCGCAGGATGCTTTCCGGCGATGGGCGCCGTTTGCCCCGCGATCGCGAAATCCCCCGCATCCCGTCTCACCCCGTGGCTTTGCTCGTTCACAACCATCGTCATCGCCGCCGGATTTGCGCCGTAAAAAACACACAATGACATATTTGTCAAAAACCCCTCTTGACTCCTGATGTACTAGTTGGTATACCAGGATCGGCAAAGGCCGCGAAACTCGTGGGAACCGTTTGTCCTTGTCAAAACAATATACTGATAATTCAGGATGATTCACAAGCGTGTTCCTCCCTTGGCAACGGGGGCGTCCGAGCCTTTTCAAGGGGCGGCGAGCATGTTGCGGAGGGCGAAACGTCGGGTTTTTCCCCGTTGGACATGTTGGGGGGGGCGCTCCCGGAGGCCGGATGAAACGCCATGGCGGCCGGGTGGAAAATGCGCCGGAGGGCGCAAAATCCGCACAAGGGGCCTTCTTTGATGAAATGCGCGGCCAGGCCGCGCAGGAAAAGAGCGCGCGCCCGGTCCCGAATCAGGCGTCGCAAAGCAACGGTGGGTCAAAGGCGGGCGCCGCGCCCCTAATGGATATGGCAACGTGTAACCTTGTCGTGAACCTGTCAGACAATTGAGGAGGCCACTTCGTATGTCCAGGGTAAAGCAATGCAAGCAGACGGCGTTTTTTCTGGCGGCCCTTACCATGATCATGGCGTTCGGCGCGTCCGTGGTTCAGGCCGCCGACCCCATCCAGATCAAGTTCTCCCATCAGAACAACGCCTATGATGCGGACCAGCTGCTCGGAGAGACCTTCAAGAAGCTGATCGAGGAAAAGACCAACGGCGCCCTCCAGGTGACCGTGTACCCCGGCACGCTGACTCACAGCGAGTCCGAGGCCATGGAGTTCGTCAAGTCGGGCACTGTGGACATGGACACGAACTCGGCCGGCCACATCGCCGGCTACGACGAGGACGTCCAGTTCCTCCAGCTCCCCTACCTCTTCAAGAACCACTCCCACTACAACGTCGCCCGCCAGTCCGACGTGATCAAGAAGATCCTGGCCGGCCTGGAGAAGAAAACCGGCCTGATCGCGCTGGGCATCTATTCGGACTGCAACGGTTTCGCCATCGCCAGCACCAAGCCCATCAATTCCATCGAGGACGCCAAGGGAACCAAGCTGCGCTGCATGCAGAACCCCCTGTTCGTGGACATCTACAAGGATTTCGGCTTCGCCGTCACCCCCACCGACTGGGACGAGCTGTACACCTCCCTGCAGACCGGCCTCGTGGACGCCGACGACATGGGCGTGTACTGCAACGACATCTTCAAGATGAGCGAAGTGGTGAAAAACTACGCCATCCTCCAGCAGATGTGGACCCAGAAGATCCTTTTCATCTCCCCCAAGACCTGGGATAAGCTTTCGGACGAGCAGAAGGCGCTGGTCCGCTCCGTGGCCCAGGAAGCCATCGAGCTGACCGACGCGTGGCAGTACGCCCGTGAGGAAGAGGCCATCAACAAGGCCAAGGCCGCCGGCGTCACCATCACCTATCCCGATACCACGCCCTTCAAACAGGCTTCCGAGAAGGTCTACGAGAAGTGGTTCGCCAAGTACCCGCAGTGGAAGGAGTGGTACAACGAGATCCAGTATCTCGATCCCGAGTCCCGCATGCCCGCCGCCTGCAAGAAATAGCCGGCCGTCGTAACGGAACGTCAGCCCCCCCCTCGAGGGGGGGCTGTGAACTCCTGGTAAAACATCCCCCGGGGAGCAGCACCAAGGGAAGCGCGTGATGGAAAGCACTCATATCCATGCAGGCGGAATCGGCGGCATGCTGGAGCGGTCGGTTCAGATGGTAAGGAAGATAACCAGCGCCTACATCATGCTTTTGCTGATCGGCATGGGGATCATGCTGGGGATGAACATCATTCTCCGGTACTTCTTCAGCCATTCCCTGCCCTGGGCGAACCTGCTCGGCCGGTACGCCTACATCCACATCGTCCTCTTTGGGACCGCCATCTCCTATATCGAGGGAAATCATGCCCAGATCGAGGTGCTGTACGAGCGCGTTTCCGGAAAAACCAGGATCCTCTTCGACATCATCCACTACGCCGTGATGCTGGTACTCTGCCTCGTCCTGACGGTCGTGGGCTTTCAGCACGTTTTATCCACCTGGGCCGAGCATCCGCCTATTCTGGCCAGCGTGCCCATGGGGGCCGTGTATCTTGCCGTCCCCCTTTTCGCCCTGGTCACCATGCTTTACCTGCTCCAATTAATCGTCGCGCTGAAAGACCGCAGGGGATTCTGACATGTTGTACATCACGTTAATGATCATCTGCTTCTTCATCCTGATGGCCATCAGGGTTCCCATCCCCTTCGCCCTGCTGGCCTCGACCCTGGTCTACTACCTGGGCGTGGACCTGCCCCTCAACGTGGTCATCGTCCGCTTGCTGCGCACCTTCGACTCTTTCGTCCTGCTGGCCATTCCGTTCTTCGTCCTGGCCGGGCGGATCATGGCCGAGGCGGGCATCAGCGACCGGCTGATACGGGTCGCGGACCTGCTCGTCGGCAAGGTCAAGGGCAACCTCGCCTACGTCAACATCGTGGTCAGCATGTTCTTCGGCGGCATCACCGGCACGGCCATTTCGGACACCACGGCCATCGGCTCCATCCTCATTCCCTCCATGGTCAACAAAGGATATTCCCGGCGGTTCAGCGCCGCGGTCACCGCCGCCTCGTCAACCATGGGCCCGGTCATTCCCCCGAGTCTGGTCTTCATCATTTTCGGCTCCATCGCCCAGGTCTCCATCCGGGACATGTTCCTGGCCGGAGTCATCCCGGGACTTTTAATCGGCGCCATGCAGATGCTCGTGGTCAAGCTCCACGGCATCAAGCATGACCTGCCCCAGAGGACGGAGTCGATTTCCCGCAAGGAGGCGGTCGTCATCATCCGGGAGGCGTCGCTGGCCCTGATGCTGCCCCTCCTGGTGCTCGGCGGCATCCTGTTCGGCATCGTCAGCCCCACCGAGGCCGCCGTGGTCGCCGCCTTCTACTCGGCGATCATCGCCGTCTTCGTCTACAAGTCCCTGTCCCTCACGAGGCTGGTGGCCGTCCTCAAGGATTCGGCGGTGGAGACCGGCAGCGTTTCCATCATCATCGCCGCAGCAGCCCTGTTCGGCTGGGCCTTGTCCAACGAACAGGCGCCCCTGGTCTTCGCGGACATGCTGATGAAAAGCGCCGCCTCCAAGTGGGTGATCCTGCTCATGATCAACCTGATGCTCTTCGGGCTCGGCATGTTCATGGACAGCATCCCGGCCATCATGATCGTCACGCCCGTGTTCATGCCCCTGTTCGAGATGATGGGCATGAATCCCCTGCAGGCCGGCATTTTCATGAGCCTCAACCTGATCACCGGCCTGGCCACGCCCCCGGTGGGCTGCTGCCTCTTTGCCGCGTCCGTCATCTCCGGATCGCCCATGGAGACGGTCAGCCGGGCCATTCTGCCGTTTCTCGCCGCCAACATGATCGTGGTTTTGCTGGCGACCTATATCCCGGCGGTATCGCTCTTTATTCCCTCCTTGTTCAATTAGCCCGCAACGGGCGCGAACGCCCCCGGGACACTGCTCTCGGGGGCGTTTTTTCACGCCGCTCGCCAGGGGCGCCCGCGTTGAGATCGCCGCGCGGGAAGTATCGAAATCAACGCGTCATGACGGCATGCTTGGATCCGCCTTATCCCTCGGCATGAGGGAAAGGAGCATGAGCGAACGCGCATCCGGGAAGCCCGGCCGAGCCGATTGCGTCGCGCCCGGCCGCGGCTATTTGAGCAGGAGCGCGCCCGCGAAATGGGACGTCGGCTCTTTTGCGGCGGCATACCCAAAATACGGCGCCGCGAGATCAGCGGCTTTGCCGAACTCCTGGAGAAAAAGGCCGATCCTGGCCCGCTGGCTGCGGGTGAACGCGCCGTGACCGGCCGCTTCCGAAAACCCGAGGCAATACATGTCGCAGAGCGCGTACTCGCGCGCCGGAACGGCGGGCATGTTCACGACCACGCCGCCGCGCCGGGCGAGCGCTTGCCTGGGAAGGCCTCCGTAGAACCGTCCATCCGCGCCGGTGAAGCCGTCGAAGAAAAGAAAATCGGAAGGATTTCCGTAGAAAAGGTTCTTCACCACGACATAATCCACATGGTCGAGAAACAGGTCCATGGTCGTCATGACGTTCTGCGCCGACGCTTGAACATTGGATATGACCATGACGACGGTGATCCGTACGCCTTCTTTGTTATACTCTTCCACGAGGGGGGCGATGCCGCTTCCCGTTCCTAGCGCGTTTTCCAGATCATCGAGCGGACCGGCCGGAAAATCGAAAAGCATGACGTCCGCTTGCGCATCCAGCGCATCAAGGATCATCCCCCGCTCGTGTTGCCGCCGCAGATCAAAGGACGCCACGCCGTCCATGGGATTCTGCAAAGCGTAAAGCTGGCCCGTTGCGTCGCGCCTGCCATAATACTGCAGGAGCTGGCCGACCTGGCCGTCGGCGTCGAACGCGGCCACGGACACATTCCGGCGCAGGCGAAGATGATCAAGCAGCGCCCGGGAAAACGTGGATTTGCCCGATCCCCCTTTCTGGCTGAGTATGAAAATCGCACGTCTCGTCGTCGTGTCCACCGTCTTTCCCCCATTGGGTTTGCGCCTGGCGGCATGCCTCCAGACGGGCTTGCCGTCCCTGGGTCAGCCTTAACGCCGTTTTTCATCAAATCAAGGCAGCCTTGCCGGTTCGTTCCAGGGATGCTCCATCCCATCCGCCGCATTGCGCCCGGATCGCCATTCTGGCCGGCCCTGACAACGGCCAGGAGCGGCCGCTACCCCGCTTCGGCGCGTTCAAGGAAGCGCTCGAGGAGTTGCGCGTAGCGCTCGGGGCATTCCAGGTGGTGCATGTGCGAGCCGCCCTCGAGCACGGCGGCGGACGCGCCCGGAATGCGCTTGGCGAACCGGCGGACGCTCCAGGGCGCGGCCTCGTCGAACTCGCCGCAGGTGAGAAGCGCCGGAACCCTTATGTCAAAAAGCCGCCCGGAAAGATCGAAATCCCTGAGCGGCCCGGAGACGGTGAATTCGCTCGGCCCCCACATGCGGACGTACATGGCGGCGTTCATGCGGGCGAACGTCCGCTCCAGCGCGTTCGGCCATGGGGTCAGTCTGCAAAGATGCCGCCGGTAATAGGCGTCCATGGCCCGCTGGTACGCCTCGCCGTCATATTCGCCCGAGGCCTCGGCCGCGGATACGGCGGACTGGACGGCGGCGGGCATGGCGGACAGCCAGGTCTTCTGGTCCGCGACCCACTGGGGCGCGGACACGAGCGGGGCGCAGAGGATAAGACTCGACAAGCCCGGATCGCTGGCGCCCAGGGCGAAGGCGGCGCAGATCGCCCCGCCCCAGGATTGCCCCAGAAGATGAACCCGTTCAAGGCAAAGGCCCCGGCGAACGGCGTCGAGCTCCGCCACGGAGCGTTCCAGCGTCCACAGCGAAGGATCCCCCGGATGCCCGGATTCGCCGCAATCCAGCTGATCGTAAAAGATCACGGGCCGCTTGCCCGCCAGCGCGGACAGGTTGGCGAGATAGTCGTGGGACGCGCCCGGCCCGCCATGAACAATCAAAAGAGGCGTTCCCCCGGCGCCGGGGTTGATCGTCAGCGTCCAGACCCGGCCGCCCGGGACGTCCACGAACCGCTCGTCCCGCGCGAATTCCGGGGATTCCCCGGCGAACGCGCGTCCTCTTCCGAGCAGGAGCAGGAAAAGAACAAGGAGGCACAGGCAGGCGGTCGGCATGGGAGTCCTCGCTGATACGGAGCAAAGCGCGTCGCGCGCCATACATCCCGCTGGGATCGGGGGGACGTCTTCGCGGCCCGGCCGCCTGGGAGAAGAGGGAAACGCCCCGCAATGGTAAGCGCCATGTATCACCGAAGCGGTTCCCACGCCAGCGCGCGGGCTTTGCGGCGGGAGACCGCGCGCCCGGACCGGGCAGCGCCCTCCGGTTCGCCGTTTCACGCCGAAAGGCCGGCTGGCGGACGCCGTCCTCCCGGGCCGCGAGCAAGGCGGCCCCGGCGCCGTACGGTCCAAGGATGCGATTTTGGTCCGTACGGACGGGATATTGTGCGCGTCCTTCAACTCGTATAACGATGTCTCCAACTCTCGCGCGGCCGCCATGGAGCGGCCCTGCGATTTCCGTAAACGGCTCTCCCCTTGACCGGTCCATCGCGCGCCACAGGCCGTGTGATGGGACGGCCGGCGAAGGGGGCCGAAAGGAGGCGTACATGGCCGCGATAAAGGACGCGAAGCTGCGACGGACGATACTGGAAAAAATGCTGCTGACGCGGGCGTTCGAGGATCGCCTCAGCGCGCTCGCGGCCGAGCGGGGACGGCTGCCCGGCATGCAGATCCTGGCCACGGGGCAGGAAGCGGCGGTCGCCGCCGCGCTCGCCCTGCGCCCCGACGACGTCATCGTCACCAACCACAGGAGCCATGCCCATCTTTTGGCCCGGGGGGCGGATCCCAAGGCGCTTCTGGCCGAGATCATGGGCAAGGAGACCGGCGTCAACCACGGCAAATCCGGTACGTTGCACCTCATCGTTCCCGAGGTGAACGCGCTTATGACCTCCACCGTGGTAGGCGCCAGCGCGCCCCTGGCGGCGGGCGCGGCCTTTGCCCAGCAGTACAGGGGCGGCGACGGCGTCACCATGGTCTTTTTCGGAGACGGCGCGGCGGCCGAGGGCTCGATCCACGAGGCCATGAACCTGGCCGGGGTCTGGAACCTGCCCGTGGTGTTCGTCTGCGAGAACAACTGTTGGGCCGGGGCCCAGAGCTTCGAGGAACACTGCTCGGCCGGCAACATCGCCTCGCGGGCGCTTTCCTACGGCATGCCCGGGGAGCTTGTGAACGGCAACGATGCGGACGACGTGCTGGGCGTCGCCGGGGACTTGATCGCCAGATGCCGTCAGGGCAAGGGGCCGGGGCTCATGGAGCTGGCCACCTACCGCATGCGCGGGCATGGAGAGTACGACAAGCAGCTGTACGTGGATCCCGCCGAATTGGAGCTTTGGGCCGCGCGCGACCCCATTGCGCTTTTTGGCAGGCGCCTTTCGGAAGAGGGAGTGGTCAGCGAAGAGGAGATCGAGGCCATGGGCCGGGAGGCGGCGACGATTGTGGCCGACGCCCTGCGATTCGCCGAGGAAAGCCCGTATCCCGCGCCCGAGGCGGCCTTGGAGCACGTCTTCGCCGCGCCTGGAGGACAGTCATGAAGGAAGCGGCCATGCGTACGTTGCACGCCGGCGTGGCGATCCGGGAGGCCCTGACCTTGGCCATGGAGATGGACGATCGCGTCTTTCTCGCGGGCGAGGGCATCGGCGTCTCCATCCACGACAACCCGCTCATGCCCACGCATGGGCTTTTGGAACGATTCGGCCGCCGCAGGGTCAAGGACACGCCCGTGAGCGAGGCGGCCATCGCCGGGCTGGCCGTTGGCGCTTCGGCCATGGGGCTTTTGCCCGTCGTCGAGATCATGTTCTTCCCCTTCATCACCCTGGCCTCGGACATGCTGGTCAACCACGCGGCCAAATTCAGGTATTTAAGCGGCGGCAAATGCGCCTTTCCCCTGACCGTGCGGGTCAAGGCGGGCCTGTTCGGCGCCGGATGCCAGCATTCGCACAACCTGGAGGCCTGGCTCGCCCATGTCCCGGGCCTGAAGCTGGTCTTCCCCTCCACTCCGGCCGAGGCCAAGGGGCTTCTGCTTTCCGCGATCTTCGACCCCGATCCGGTCGTGGTGGTGGAGGAGATGGGGCTGTACTTCACCCAGGGGTCCACGCCCGAGGGGGACGTCCGCACGCCCCTTGGCAAGGCGGCCATCAAGCGCCCCGGCGCCGACGTCACCGTGGTCGCCTATGGGAGCGCCGTGCTCGCCGCCCTGGAGGCGGCCAGGGAGCTTGAGACCGAAGGCGTGTCCGTGGAGGTCGTCGATCCGCGAACCCTGGTTCCCCTGGACCGGGAGACCATACTGGAATCGCTTTCCCGCACCGGGCGGCTGGTGACGGTCCATGAAGCCTCGAAATTCTGCGGATTCGGGGCCGAGCTTGCGGCCATGGCGGCGGAAGAGGGCTTCGGCTTCCTCAAGGCGCCCGTGCGCCGGGTGGCCGCGCCGGACGTTCCGGCGCCGTTTTCGCCGCCCCTTGAGACGTTTTTCAAGCCCAACGCCCAAAAGATCGCGGCCGCCGTGCGTTCGATCCTGTAGGACCGGCGGCGAAAGGCGGAACGTTGCGGCTTGATCCGGTCAGGACCGGACCATGGCCGCCGCGCATGCGGCTCGGCTTGACGCGAGGGACGCCTGGGGGAGCGAGGCTGTTCTTCGGACGGCTTCCGGGATAGACTGGCTGAAACGGACCATCCCGCACGCGGCGGCTAGGTCTTCGCCCATGGCGCGGGGGCCCGCTTGGGCTGACCGCCCGCGCGATCCGTCGCACGCTTTGGCGTGGATGGAGGGCCATGCGTAACCGCCCGGCTGGATGGTCAAATCCGGCGCGGGGCGAAGCCGCGTCGCCGTTTACGCCCATGGAAGACCGTTTCCGGCGAACAGGGGGAATTATGAGCCATTATGACGCGGAATATTTCAACTGGCAGAAAAACATCGGCGCGTTTGGCGGCGTGGCCAATCAGTTCAAGTTTGCGGGGCTGGTGGCCAAGGATCACAAGGTGATCGATTTCGGTTGCGGCGGCGGATACCTGCTCGCGAACATGGACGTCGCCGGGAGACTGGGCATTGAGCTGAACGAGACCGCCCGGGAGGCGGCATCGGCGAACGGGATCGATTGCGTGGCCGATATCGGCGACGCGCCGGATGATTGGGCGGACCGGATCGTCTCCAACCATGCCCTTGAGCATGTGCATTGCCCCTTGGATGTTCTTGTGCGGCTACGGCCCAAACTCAAGGATAATGGGTTGATCGTGTTCGTCGTACCGCATCAATCGGTGAATGAGGAATACAAGCCGGGCGACGTCAATAAGCATCTCTACACCTGGAACCAGCTCACCCTGGGCAATCTGTTCGCCGCCGCCGGGTACGCCGTTCGCCAGGTTCAGGCGTTTCAGCACCAGTGGCCGCCGCATTACATGGAGTTATGGAAGGAGCACGGTCCGAAAGCGTTTCACGCCATGTGCGAGCAATACGCCCGGAAAAACAACAATTTCCAAATCCGGGCTATCGCCGCGAAGGGATAGCTGGGCGTTGCGAGGAGCGCCGGCGGGGATGGCCAACCCGCCGGGCGCCTGGACGGCATCGTTCACAGGAGAGCCGCCGGTTTTTTGTGAACCGCGCAACATACAAGAAAAAGGCCCTATCCATGATGAATAGGGCCTGTAGGTGAAGAGTTACTGTAGTTTTCAGTTTTTAGGCGGATGCCTTGGACAATCTTGTAGAGCTTGTGATTACTTCACTGTGAGTTTGCCAGTATTGTTTTATTTTCTGGCCTGTTTTGCTCTACTTCAAACATTCCGCTCATCGTCAATGTAGCCCATTGGTCTAGCCTCCGCTGAGGTTGCAACCGGGAAACTCCCTGGACACGATTACAATATAGGCCCGCTCAAGGTGGTTGTCCAGAGATTTCCCCAGGGATTGTCCCGCAACCGTGGATTTTCAGGGCGCGCGGGGGATGCTCAAACCCTAATGTTTTGAAATGGTAAACGTATTGGAGAGAGGTGGTCCCTAAAATTCGGACAGGCGCGTAAGGTGGAGCCGAGGAAAACGGAGGGATCATGTCCAAGGGCAAGAGAAATCGTTACCCTGTGCCCCTTTTGGGGCCTCGACCTCTATAAAGCTTTCTTTTTCTCCATCACCCTGTCGATTACGTCTCGTAATTGAGTCATATCCACAGGCTTGGCAATGTAGTCGTTCATCCCGGCCGCCAAGAATTTCTCTTTGTCGCCTGTCATCGCGTAGGCCGTCATGGCGATGATGGGAGTATCGGCTTTATCCTGTCCCGCTTCGCCGTTACGGATCGCTTTGGCGGCCTCTACGCCGTCCATGACGGGCATTTGGACATCCATGAGGATAAGGTCGAAATCCTGCTCCAGAAGCATCTGAAGGGCCTCCCGGCCATTTTGGGCGGCCATGGGCTTATGCCCGATCTTCTCCAGCATGCGCAGCGCGGAAACGAGGTTGAGATCATCATCTTCGACCACGAGAACCGCCGGTCGGGCTCTTAGTTCGGAACGTGCGCCTGAGAACGGCGTCGACTCCCCCGCGACCTCAGCCGGCAGCGAGAATGGAATGGATGCGTAAACCGTGGCTCCTTCGCCTTCAGCGCTCTCCACAGCCAATTCGCCGTCCATGAGCTCTATCAAGCGCTTGACGATGGATAGTCCAAGTCCCGCACCCTGATACTTTCGGGTATAGCTCCCCTCGGCCTGGACGAAGGGTTCGAAAATGCTTTTTTGAAGGCCTTCAGGGATGCCTATCCCGCTATCTTGCACCGTGAAGAGGACACGGATTTCGCCGCCGCCACGGTAAGGCAACCCCAGGACCTCGATGCGCACGTTCCCTGTTTCCGTGAACTTGATGGCGTTGCCTACAAGGTTGAAAAGGATCTGTTGCAATCTGGCGGGGTCGCCGACAAGAGCGCGGGGCATGTTTTCATCAATGACGAAATTGAAGCCGAGTCCTTTTTCCTTTGCGGCTAGGGCGAACAGGCCCAGGATCGTTTGTCGAAGGTCTTCAATCTCAAATCGCGTATGTTCGAGGGACATCTTTCCAGCTTCGACACGGGAAAAATCAAGAATATCCGAGAGCAGGGCCGTCAATCTTTTTGACGCTTGAATAGCGGTATCAACGAATTCCTGTTGTTCCTCGTCCAGGCCTGTTGTTTCGAGTAGTTGAAGCATGCCCATTACGCCATTCAGCGGGGTGCGAATCTCATGGCTCATATTGGCCAGAAACTCCGATTTCGTCCTGTTGGCGACTTCGGCGGCGTCTTTTGCTTGAATAAGGTCTCGTTCCGCTTCCTTGAGCGCCGTGATATCCATGGCGATTTCCAGGACGACGTCGCCGCCATCGATGTCGTAAAACGGGACGTCATGAACCATGTAGACATTTCCGATGGCGTCGGCCCATTCCCAAACCGCCTCTTTGCCTGTCTCAAAAACAGAAAAAGTCCGGCATTGCTGGCAGGGCTCCGACTTGCCGTGCAGCGCCTGGTAGCACGGCTTCGCTTCAAGGGCTCCATACCTTGCTCGGAAAAGCTTGTTGGCGAAGGAGATGGTGTAGTCCGGCGACTGCAAGTAAATGGAACAGGGCAGGCTGTCCAAAATGCGAAACGCCCAGTCCCTGGATTTTTGTACTTTCTCCTCAGCCTGCCTTCTTTCCGTTATGTCATTAAAGATGCATGCGAATTGGCCGGGCGCTGGGCGGAAAGCGGTTACGACAAAGTATTTTCCGATTTCTTGAGAGAGATTTTCAAAATGCGCAGGAACGCCTGAGAGGGCGACTTTTCCATATGTCTCAATCCAGTGGACCTCCGTGCCGGGCAGGACGTCCAGGACGTTTCGGCCGACGATATCCTCCGCCTTGAGGCCGGTCATTTTTTCAAAGGCGGGGTTCACCGCCAGGAACCGGTAATCCGCCGGCTTGCCATCAGCGTCGCAAATGATTTCGTGCAAGGCGAAGCCGTCCAGCATTTCATTGAAGAGCGTTTGGTAGTCCTTCTCCGCTTTCCGGTAGGCGGTGACATCTCGGCTGAGCGAGATCACGGATTTGACGGCGCCATTTTCTTCGCGTTCAGGCATGAGACGCCAGTTAAAAACAAACCGCCTTGAATTATCCTCATATACGAACTCTGTTTCAAAGGGAGCGCCGGTTTCAAAGACTCTCATGATGGCCTTTTCCCAAAATTTCGATTGGTCCTCAGGGAAACCAAGATCGCGATGGGTTTTGCCGATGAACTGATCAGCGGTCAGCCCGGTGACGCCAGAGACATTGTTCGATACAAAGGTGTGGCGGCAGTCTTTGTCAAAGCGCATGACGATATCGGGCATGGCCTCCAGCAGGGTACGAAGTTCATGCTCGCTTTTACGCAGCGATGCCTCGATATGCATCCTGTCCGTGATGTCGATCAGGAAGCCCTCAAGACCAACGATCCGGTCAGCCTTGTAGACCGGATTTGCGGAGAAGATATGATGGCCGATGGAGCCGTCCCGGCAGCGGCGTGAAAACTCACCCTTTGGGATTGGAGCGCCCGTCAGCAGCTTCTCGACGTTTTTCTGCGCATCCTCCATTTTCACGTCTACTTGGGTGAAGGAGAAATGCCTGCCGAGCGCCTCGCCGGGCGTATCGTATCCGTGCATCCTGAGCCATGCGTCGTTGACGTCCTCGAACCGTCCGTCCAGGCCGATACGAAAATAGCCCGCCTGAGAGTTGTGTACGACCGTCCTGAACCGCTCCTCACTCTCCCGAAGCTCCTCCTCGGCGCGCTTGCGGTCGGTGATGTCCATGCACATGGCGAACGAGCCGAGGTAGCGACCGTGGTCATCCTTAAGCGCTTTGGCGGAAACACGGGTCAGGAGCGGGGAGCCGTCGCGTCTCCTGAATCTCCGCTCATAAATCTCGTCCCCTCCTTCATGCCGTACCCGCATCCGCTCAGCATGGAATTGTAAATCCTCAGGAAAAAGCAATTTTTCATATTTTTGGCCGAGCAACTCTTCCTGCGCATAACCAAGCATCTTGCACATGGATGGATTAACGTATGTAGCCTTGTCATCAACATCCATCATCAATATGCCGTCGTTGGATGTCTCAACCAGACGCCTGTATTGCAACTCGCTATCATTCAGCGCTCTTGACTTTCGTTGTATTGTCCTTTTGAGGGTTATGATCCACGCAAAGACAGCTGCTCCAATAAACGCGACAGCGGCAAGGGAAATCAGCGCGATATTCTGCAAACGCTCCTTGCCCCGATTTGTGATTGTTTCCTTGTCGTAAATGAATCGGTTCAGATCCAAGGCGTTCGAGACCAGGCCGCTTTTCATGAGGTGGTCATGCATCATTCCCCAGCGTTGAGGGTTGATGTGGCCAATGTCAACGAGCGGATAAAGGGTCAGTTTTTCGATCTCGTCGGCTTGAAACCTGTTGAAGCCCCGAACATCCTTCAGGGGGGCCGTCCTCGGGAGCTCCTTTGCGATGCGGTCCGCGATTTCCTCGGGGTGCTCGAGGGCGTATTTCCAGCCTTTGAGGCTCGCCCTGACAAAGCGTTCTACCAGTCCTGGGTCGCCATCAACCAAACCTTCAGTCGTGAACAAAGAATCTCCATAAAAATCAATGCCATAGCGCGATGGTTTGATCACTTTCGGCTTGATTCCGACCTCGGCGAGTTGGAAAGGCAGGGAGATGGTATATCCTGGATCGACATCCACGCTTCCATCGAGAAGGCGTCGCACGCCAGGGACATGCTTATAGGGGGTGACGCTCTTGGGATCTATTCCCTCATTCGTAAGCATGACCTGCAGTTCGACGTCGATGAGGTCGTCGACATTTCTGGCGACCTTGAGTTTGGCAAAGTCGCCGATTGAATTCATCGGCGTATCCGGGAGCGAGAAGAACGCTGCGGCGCTCTCATGGAAGATCGTCGCCAGAACCACAAGAGGAGCGCCCTTGTCCCGCGCGATAAGAATGTCCGCCGCGCCTATGCCGAATTGGGCCCTTCCGTCCTCGACCTCCTTGATGGCGGAGAGTATCGTTCCATCGGCCCTGACGGCTGAGCGGATATCGACGTCCAGTCCTTCATCAGAGTAGTATCCCATCCATTTCGCGGCGATGTATCCGGCGAACTGGAATTGATAGTCCCAGCGTAGTTGCAGAGTCACAGGTTCCCCAGACCATGCATTTTGGGGGAATGGCGCGCACGCTATTATCGGGGCCAACAGGATCAACGCTCTGGGAAGTAACATTAAGTTCGTCATGTACGGTTCACGGAGGGGGCGATAGGTGGTTTTCTTCGCTTGTCGCATATCGTTTTTGACGCCTACGTCGTCGAGCGAATCCTGGTGCTTCCAGGAAGCGATGTACCGGACTCCAAGAATGCAGATTTCAAGGGTCACGGTGAAGATCTGGCAGACGAAGACGCCGATTCGTCCCATGGATGACCTCAAGTCCAGGTATTCGAGTAACAGGTTGAGCATCCGCTGAAATGATGAGACTTTCAGGCCGCGAGCCCGAAGAACAGCGGCTTGATCATGCAGGCCAGCGTCCCTTAGGGTGCGCCGTCCTCGGCGGAGCAGTTCGTACATATCGCGGACGCCGCTGGCCGGCATGGGAGGTTTCGATGAGTTGCCCATCGTTATTTATTATGAAAGATCAACGCGCGCCGCAAGAGAGAAGATATGTGCGCGCCCGGCAGCCCGGCACGAGACCAGATCATCGCCCGCGTCCTTGACCTTCGGAGCCAGGGCAAGAGCGTCTGCGCCATCGTAAAGAGCATGAGCGAGGACGGCTGGCCCGCCCTCTCCGGGCGGTGAGAATGGGGCCAACGAACCGTGCGACGGCTCATTGACGAGGCTCCACCGGCGGAGCAGGGGGAGTCCATGGCCAATGAAACAGAACGGCTGATGGCGATCCTTCAGGAGCGCATCCATCATTTTGAACGACGCCTTGCCGAGGTCCCTGAAAAATCGAGTTAGCGGCGAGAGCTGGAAAACAACTTGGGTGAGCTTAAGGCGCTGGAGGTGTTGTTCCAGAAAGAACTGGAGGAGCGGCCAAGCCCATGAGGCGGGACGTCGGAAGATTATGATTCAGGGACGCGCAATCTGAAAACCGAGCCCCATGGTCACCAGAGGGTGGTGGTAAACCTAAACACCATTCAAGAGGAAGGCCAAGCTTATTACAATACCGACGTGACAGCTTTCAGGCTTTATCGCAAATCCATCAGAATCTGAGATTCTCACACTCTTGCATACTATGCAAAGAATGTTTTAAAAAGTGCCTACCTGCCAAGCTTGCACCCTTTTACATCAGGGCGACCTGATTCCTGCCCTTGGATTTGGCTTGATACAATGACGCATCCGCCTGCTGCAATAGCTTGGCATGGCTGTCGTTTCTCTTGGGGAAGCAGGAGGCTACGCCGATGCTCACGGTGACTACGCCGAACCCGCCATTGTTTTCATGGGGGATGCGTAGTTTTTCAACGCTTGCTCGGATTCTTTCACAAAGTTCCATAGCCTTGTTTTCATGGCGGCCGGGAAGCATGACGACGAACTCTTCGCCGCCGTATCGGGCTACAAGCTCCCCGGCGCGTCGCACCGAGGCCTTCAAGGTGGCGGCTAATTGCTGCAGACACGCATCGCCGGCTTGATGGCCATAATGGTCATTGAATAATTTGAAGTTGTCGACATCGAGCATGGCTACAGAGAATGGCAAATCGAGACGAGTGGCCAGCCTCCAACTCTCAATATAGGCTTCATCAAACTTACGCCGGTTTGCAAGGCCAGTAAGACCATCGGTGATGCTTAGCCGCTCCAACTTGCGGTTTGCTTCCTCGATCTCACGCGTGCGCTCCTCGACCTTGCGTTCGAGGGATTGGTAGAGTCTGGCATTTTCAATCGATATCGCGAGTTGGCTGCATAGTATCGACGCTGTTTCCGTCCGTGCAACCGTGAATGCGGCGCGATATTGGCGATTTTCCAGGATCAGGAATGCGCTAAGTCGTCCTTGGACTGACATCGGCAACGTGAACAGGGAGCACAGTGGCAATTTGGCAAAATGTGGATCACCTGCGAAACGGGTGTCGAGCACGGCGTCATCCGAAACCAGGGGGGTAAGCATTTTCAAACCCAACCGGAAAGCGCTGGCCGGAATAAGCCCCGAGCTCGCGGCCTCCTCAACGGGCATGCGCTCCAGCTGCTCGGATTCAAACAAGCCTCCCTCCAAAAACCAGCCGCCATCTTCCTCCTGCAACAGGAATCGCACATCGGTCGCGGACGTCAATTGCGCAACCAACTTCGCGACCAGCGGCACCAATCGAGACTGGGAGGTTTCGGAAGCCAATGCCTGGGAGGCGCGCAGCAGCGCTTCGTAGTCGAGATAATCATGATCTGCGGCGGACGAGATATGCTTGACCACCGACGAAGCAGGAAGATTCCCGGGGGCTATGCCGATGAAAGGGAACTCCTCGCGCATCACTCCCGCTTTCCCGTGTGCTTCCCATTGCTGATAGAGATCATGAGCCTGGGTCAGCAAGAAATGCCCGGCTTTTTCAAGCCCTCGACGCATGTAAAAACGGCCAGCTCGCTCCGTGATCAGAGCGGCTTGCCAAGGGCGTTGGTTTGCTTTTGCCAGACGCATCGCCTGTTCATACGTCTGTTGCGCCTCCCAGGGATGATTCAGGATGTCCAACCGCTCCGACTCCACAAAAGCGTGAAGATGGCTGAAGTTCATGGGCGCTTCGGCGGCTCGCGCGGAAAGCCAAGCCTGATTAGCGTCCAGACGTTCGAACAGGGCGGCCCGTTCGTCGTCGTTAGCCATTCTTGCCTGCTGGCACAGAGCCAGCGAATGTAGCAGGTTGGCCGGAACGGTTGGGTAAAAGCTGGTGATATAAGGCGAAAGGGTGGCCGCAGCCTCAGCGTGAAGGATCAGCGCAGCCTCATCATTGAACAGGTAGGCCCCCAGGGCGCGGTAAATATGATAATAGCACAAGGCCATGGGGTTTGCTTTGACGGCAAGGAGATGTTCCTGCTCATTGAAATTGTCGTCATCGAAGCTTCCCGGGCGGCTTGTGTTTCCCTCCAGGGCGGCGACAAGCCGCTGATAGGCGACAAAGGCCTGTCCACCGTGCTGATTGCCGACTTTATCCGCAAAGGCGCGCGCGGTCTCGGTCTCCTGGCGCAATTCCGCGATGCTCGCGCAGGTGTCGAGTATGGCCGCCTGCGAGGAGAAGAAGGTGTAGCACGCAAATTCCAGCTCTCCTCCGCTCAAGAGCCCGTCAAAGGCTTCATGCGCGTAGGCGATGTTCCCTTCAAGCGGATTGCGCCAATGGTTGATGAACAACCCCCACACGTGTTGGATACGGGCCGTTTCCGTCCCCATGCCAAGTGACCGCCCCTTGGCCAGGGCCACTTCGGCCGCGTGGAATCCCGTTGCGCTGTCGCCGCGCAGGGCCAACGTCGCCAGAATGGCGCAGGACATGGGATAGACCAGGTAATACCGGTAGCCATTTTCTATCATCATGCGACAGCTGCGCACAGACATCCAGAGCGAAAGCAACGGTTGTATGAAAAACGCCGCCGGAATCACACGGTTTATCAATCGTGCAATACCATCCAGATTCGGGTTCTCCTGCTCCTTCTTCGAGGGAATAACGTTGAGTCGACCTGATGCAGCATACTCGTAGAAGATATCAAGCTCATGCTCCAGACTCCGCATTAAGTCGTCAGATGGCACATCCATGCCGAGCCTTTCAATTAATGTACAGGCAAGACTCACTGCCTCGTTGTAATGCGTACGGTTTGACTGGCTCATGATTTGGACTCCGGCCGGAAAAACGAGCTGTAGCGGCGATACCGCATGCGCTGAAAGCAGGGTATAGACCGCGTCAGCGTCGTCGTATCGCGATTGACAGTAGAGCGCCATGTGTAGTTCTGCGTGTAGTTCAAATGCTGCATCGTTGTCGATCTGCCAAGCATCCTGCGGCAAAAGCTCGATCCCAAGGCGCAAGAAACGTTCAGCGGCGACGAACGAACCGGATTTTCGCGCCTGCAAGGCCGCTTTGAGAAAAGAACTGCGTGCGATTTCCCGCTCGTCGGCGTCGACGAGCAAGGGCATGGCGGCCGCATAATGTTCAGCTGCCCTGAACTGATTGGCAGAGTCTGCGTCCGCCCGGGTGAACCGGCGGGCCATTGCAAGATGCAGGCAGGCTCCTTTTTTTTCATCATAAAGCCGAGCAGTCGCCTGCTGCATCCGATCGTGGCAGAACCGGAGTTTTACCTGCATCTCCGCCAGATGAAAGGCGAGGGAACTCGGCGTAAAAAGAATCCCGCGCTCCAGGGCCGGGGTCAGCCGAGCAACGAGGGCGTCTGCAGTACCGTCCAGGGCGAGCGCCAATGTCGCCAGTTCACATTCCGTCCCGAGATACGCGGCTGCGACCAATGCCTCGGTGGTCGCGGGCGGCAGGTCCGTCAATCTTGCCACGAGAAAATCCACCACATTGACCGTGGTCTGACGCATGAGGATGTCGATGTCATCCCATATCCACACTCCCTGCTCCGGATCAGGCTTGAGCAGCCTTTCCTGATGCAGGGCGCGGATGAATTCCACCGCGAAATAGGGGTTCCCGGCGGTTTTGGCATACAGCGCCGAAGCGAGTTCTTGTAGAGCTCTCGCCGGCATATGGAGCATGTCGGCAAGTAGCGCGGAAAGGTCTTCCTGGGTAAGATTGGACAGAGTCAGTATCGTGGGAAGCTGTCCGGAAGCCATGGGGTTGCGCAGGATGCGCATCAGCGGATGCGCGGAATCGACCTCATTGTCTCGGTAGGCGCCTGCTATCATGAGACCGTGAACGTTTGGTTCGTTGAGCAGGGCGGCGAGGAATTTCAGGGAAGGGATGTCGGCCCATTGCAAGTCGTCAAAGAACAGGACAATCGGACGCTCCGGTGAGGCGATGCATCGTAGCAGCGCAAGCAGGACGCCATGCAGGCGGACTTGCGTCTCTATCGGCTCGAGAGGCGGGGCGGGGTCCTGTGGGCCAAGCAGGATTTCCAGCTCCGGAACTAGGTCAAACAGCGCCGAAGGGGTTGTGACGTCCGCGAGGATTCGTCCGCGCAGCGCATCGATGGATGAGTCGGGTTCGGCCAGGAGCAACTGGCACAACTGCCTGAGACCTTGGGTCGGAGCCAGAAAGGGTCTGTCACGCTGGAATTGTTCGAATTTTCCGCTGACAAAAAGTCCATTCCCAAGCGTGACGTCTCTATACATCTCGTGAAACAAAGATGTCTTGCCGACGCCGGAGTATCCGGCCACGAAGAGTCCTTCCACCCCTCCCCTGGTGACGTTTTCAAATGTGGACGTCAGTATCGCCAGCTCTCTGTCGCGCCCGTACAGCCGACGCGGGGGACGAAGGGAGAGTGGTAGATCACGTTCCTTGAGAATGATCTGATCGAAGGATTTCCTCTGGTCCAGGGCGTGGCGAAACAGTTGAAGGTCGTGGGCGAGACTCATGGCGTTCTGGTAGCGGTCGTCCGGTTCCTTGGCGAGCAAGGTCATGATCAGGTCGGACACGCGCGGATGCAGCCAGGAAGCGCGTTCTGACGGTGGAACCGGAACACGGGTCAGGTGGGCATGGATGAAACCAAGAAGATTGTTTTCCTCGAACGGCTGCACCCCGGTCGCCAGGGCGTACAGGGTGGCTCCTAAGGAGTACAGGTCGGCCCGGCTGTCGACAGGTCTGTTCATTCGTCCCGTTTGTTCGGGAGCAAGGTAGGCAGGGGTGCCGAGAGACAGATTGGCGCTCTCGAATTCCGGCCTTTCTTCGAGGAAGGTGGTAGCGAGGTCATAATCAATTACCTGCGCTTGCATGTCCTGGTGACGGATTATGATATTGGAAGGATTGATGTCGTTATGAATGACTCCCTTCTGATGGATGGACGCAATGATGCGCGCCAACTGATGGGCCAAGGATAAAAAGCTGTCCATTGATGGTGAGCCGAGAATATTGGCCTGGTCCAGGGATATGCCGCCGAAGTCTTCGATAACCAGGGCTTTTTCCACCTGATCGAAACGGATAAGCTGCGGGCATCCTTGAACGCCATTGAGGCGCTCAAGCACTTTGCATTCCGTTTTTAGTCTGGAGAACCGGTCGCCATGTTCAGAAGAAGTTTTTATTATTTGGGAACCAGCCGCGTCCTGTTCCCGAACAACTCGAATATCCGCGCTAGAATACAAAAACTGTTGTGGCATTCTATCCTCTTGATAGACCAGAATATTTTCCTATCTACCCCGATATTAACACGCCAATTGACCCGTGATAAGATACTTCGGCCACAATTCCCTTTTTTATCTTCAACCCTGCGACTGGTTTGGGTAAACCCTGGAACTTCCCTCGGTCTTCCCTGAGTATTCCAGGTACGGAGCATGTCATCAAGCGGTTGCTTCTGGGGTGCTTGATCAGCGGAAAATTTCTGAAAAGAAGATACGGAGGAAAACTGACGTAGGGGCCGGAAACAGATTTCAGACGAAGATTGCAGGCCAACGGTTGCCAACGGCGTAGACGTAGGCGCCCCCCTGAATAAAAGAAAAGGGGCCGCTAACTTTTTTAGAGTTAACCTCCCAATTTTCTTAGGGAAACTTTAGTCGGGATGAGAGGATTTGAACCTCCGACCCCCTGAACCCCATCCCGGAGAAAAATCACAATATATTGAAATAATTAAATAAATTTAGTATCAATGTCTGAGACGCCAACGGTCTGCCAACGGTTTGGAAGTGCAGGTGCCAACGGTTGCCAACGGGTCTGTGGTCAGTCCGCCAACGGTTTCGCCAATAGTCCGGTGGCTGTTGACTTGTGACTATAAGCAGTTAATATTTCAATGCGTTATTTAACTTTCAACTTCATGGCGACCATGACGCGTCAACCAACGCAGCCTTATTGCTCACCTCTCAATTGCAGCCACTGTCGTCCCTTGCCCGTGAGACGATACCGTTGCAAGCGGCTATTGGGCTTGTCGGGAATGGTCATCTCAATGAGTCCATCCGCCAAGGCCGGTCTGAGATAGCGTTCCCGAAAAGACTTTCGGTCTTGCAACCGGAGGATATCCTGCAATTCTTCACGGGATATTACATCCTTCATGACCTGGAGCAGTTGACCGACTTGGGGGGTGACTGAGGGGGCGACTTGGGGGGCGGAGACGTGGATGGTCTCAAGGATCATCGTGAGCAGAAACGCTATGAAAGGGGCGCAGTCCGTTTGCCGCGTACTATCCTGTAAAGTCTGATAGTACTCGGCTTGATGCGCATAAACCAGGCTTTCCACAGGGATATCGGCAAACAACGGGTTCCAGCGAGCCAAAATGAGACTCTGCCACAGTCGCCCCATACGGCCATTCCCATCAGCGAAGGGGTGGATGAATTCAAATTCGTGGTGAAACACGGAGCTGGTGATCAATGGATGGGCGTCACTGGCTCTCAACCAGCGAAGCAGATCCTCCATGAGCATAGGCACGCGATCCGCCGGAGTAGCCATGTGGATGACGTGCGAACCCTCCATCACGCCCACGCCTCCAGTCCGGTAGCTTCCGGCGGCGTCGATTAGACCGGACATCAAGATACTATGAGCCTCCAGCAGGTCCTTTTCCTCTCCAGGATTCCAGGCGTCGAAACGATCATAGGCGGTGAGAGCGTTGCGGACCTCCTGAACTTCCCGGGGAGGAGCGATAACCTGTTTCCCGTCAAGGATAGCGGTAATTTGAGCTTCACTCAGCGTGTTCCCTTCGATAGCCAGCGACCCTCGGATGGTGCGGATGCGGTTGATGCGTCGTAGCCGGAGCGACTTTGTATGTTCGCCCAGGATGGTCAACCGACCTACGGCTTCGCCGATCTGGCCGACGAGGTTGACGATGGCAGGGGTAATGGAAAAGGGCGGCTGGTACTTTTGGTTCATGGATCATCCCTGTCGCGAGCATGGGAATCAGAATAATGCTATCCTACCTGAATTCAGGGGGAAAAGCCACTCGGCCCCGAGACGCATCAGGACATTATCATTTCTGGAAGAAGGATACGAAGCAAAATGACGCAGCAGGCGGAAAATTTCAAACGAAGAGGGTAGGCTGTCGGTGTGCAAAAAGAACCTAGGGCAATCCAGAGTCTACCAGGATGATATCGAGTTGTACATTTTATATCAAAGGCAAGTTGACAAAAATTGTATAATGGGGCACAAGCTTTAAAAAAATTAAGCATTCACCTTAAAATTCAAGATTGAAATCGTAAATTCGGCAGGAATCTGATTTGGATGCTTTCGATTTCAACGCCTACGATGTCCTCCTCCGCAAGGAGCCGCTCGTTCTGCCCATACAAGAGCGCGACCTTTCGCGGTGTTTTCGGCCACGCTTTCCGTCTAGTTGCCTGTGCCTGCCTAAGGACTTACCTGGACAGCCTTTTCTGTATTTATTGCGTATATTCCTACGTCTTTGAATCGTCCTTTCTGGATGAATCCCAGATCATGAGCGGCTAGCCTCAAGGCGCACAAGAGATAACAACCCCGGCGAAACACTCAGCTTCAGCCTGATCATTATCCGCTGGGTGGTCGGATATCTGTAGTACTAATTTGCGCCATAGATTAAGCGTCATTAATAACGAATTATTAATTATGCTGCAGCTAGTGTGTAAATGAAAATATTAACAATTGCAAATGATTGATGGGGGAGACATGCCGGATATATTGATTAACATTGAATCGTCAGATTACCGTACTCTCAAGAGATTGG
The DNA here is from genome assembly GCA_937934715.1 of uncultured Desulfovibrionaceae bacterium. Classification (GTDB taxonomy): domain Bacteria; phylum Desulfobacterota; class Desulfovibrionia; order Desulfovibrionales; family Desulfovibrionaceae; genus CALGYO01. Next base: position 43,438 of record CALGYO010000029.1, read on the forward strand.
CCGGTGATGATAGTGGTAGTGGTATGTCCTCATTTGTCAAGGAGATAGTTAAAACATTTATAAAAAATAATGAGTATCTCTTGGGCCCAAAGAAAAAATACGAAAAACAAGAGTATACCATATCATACATACAAGGATTGGTAAATACCTATGACGAATAAGCAAGACTACCCATTCCCGGATGTATTTACATCTTTCTTGTATATTAGAACATTGCCCAAATATATTTACACACTTCGGGATGCGCTTAATATATCTTTAGGAGATGGTGTAGAGGGAATGTTTGGAGTTTCATGTCAAGCACTCAATTGTTTTGGCCAGTATGATGTTCTAGCTGGTATTGCCTGCCCTGACCTTTCTCGAACTTCACGAATCATTTATTCTACAGTTGACTTGATAAACACAAAATTACCAGTATTAGATTTTGCATTTACATTTGCGTATGAAATAACAAGTCACAACGTTAAAAGCCAAACATTAGGATATATAAATATTAAATTTAAATATCCGTATACTAGAATCAACACAGAGACTATCTCATTAGGCATCATCAATGAGTTAAAGCAAACGACACAGAGAAAAGGTATAGAAGTCGGTTTTCGTTTTTTTGGTTCTCTAGGTTGGCACGAAATGTTTATTATAGTTTACGGGAAACAGGGTGAACACTTATTTGAACTTGAAGAAATTATAAATCGACAATGCAAAAATATTCGCACTACAAATATTACTTGCGCTAGTGATCGTTTAGATGAAATTGAATTTGGAACAGACCTAGATGTTGATATTCATATAAGTAACGATGGAAAACTAGGCACTTCTCTAGATAACACTCCAGGGCTCGAGACGTATCGGTCACTCAACCATAGCATTATCAATATTCCACTACATGGCAATCAAAAGTTCGTATACAAACAACTTTGGGCCGACAATGACTTAAAATTTACAAGATCAATCATAAAACGAAAATTAAAAATTGATAGCTCTGATAAAGCTAAAATCATTGATACAATATCTTTTACATCTAATAACATTAAAGATGGAGTTCTTAGATTAGAAAGTAAACCGATTGCACACAGAAAATTGGCTGCTGTACTTACCGATATGGCTATTTTAAGAAATAATGAAGAGTTTAAATACATTATACCAGAGAAGCTGTTTTTATTTGTTTCAAATCTATTAGATACAGGGGGATTGTCAGATAAAACTGTACAGTATTATTCATCTGAAATTGAATCTATACTTACTGAAAGGCTTGCCGGCGGTTTGCATGAGGTAATACTAGGTAAAGATGCAGGTTTTTTCTCAAAAAGAAATAGTTACCAAAGATTACTTTTAGCTTGCGAAAGTTTAATAGAAACATGCTATGAACTTTATTGTAGTGAAGTATTAGTCCCAGACAATAAATCAATATACGTATTTTTTGACTATGGATCACGCTTGTCTACTGAAATTCCATATGAAATATTAAAAGAAAAAAACCGCATACAGATACCATTAATAATACGTCTTCGGCAGTTAAAATATAAACCTTGGCTATGGATGACGGCACTGAAAGAACTGGCTAAATTAATATACAGTCATGATAAAATTGAAGAGTATCTTCAAGTTGCCCTTGGAGGTGATAAGATTGAAAGTTTTAAATACACCCTGCTTCGGCATTTCTTGACTCAATCGAATTTCTCGAAACTTCTCCTTGAGCATAAGCAAGCATATAGAAAAACAAGCTACAATAAATATGTCGTATCCACAAAGACTCTCAATGAATGTGATGAGATAATTGAAAGCCTACCAAATATAGAATATATCGTAGATAAATACTTTAATGAATCAATGTTTTTTGAATTTTGTGAAATGTTTAAAATGGGCGGATTATGTTTTAATCTGAGAAATAAACAATGTTTTTTAAATTTTGTAAATGCATATTATTCGCTTGAACTAAGTGTAAAATATTCACCCAAGGCATTTCTTTCATTTGTCATCTCATTATATTGGAATCATAAGAATCTTAAGGGGGTAGAATGATCAAATCTCCAAAAGGTATAAGCGTTCCTGCAATGAGTAGTAAGAACCAAATGGAACGACTTAAAGGATATCTTGACAATTTGTATACGGATTTACAACAAGCTCACGAGTTATCAAATATATGCTGCGTGCTTGATTTTTATGTATTATATCAGCGTGCATGGAACCATAGCGCAGAATTCGACAGTGCATGCGCAAAGTATATCTTCAAAGCATGCCCAGATATTGTCAAGTTTTTTATATTTCCGATATCTTACAAAGAGTTTTTAGATATAAGAAATAAAGATTTTAAAACCTTAACTTCTATTGAGACTAAGGCTGTGGAGCAGTTCGTGGCATCAAAGGAATATAAAAACTTTCTTAGCGCACTAAATGCCTTTAAAAAATCTCAAAATATGGATACACTAGAAATTATTAAAGATAGATATAGAATAATATACAGAAATCCACGCTCTAGAGAGATTCTTACTTTTGCATTGTTTTTGAAATACGGTCACGATGTTGTGGTAAAGCCTTTTGATGTAGTTAATTCATTACTTTCTTCAAATCTCTTTTTAAGCAAGTCAGACTTCTTGAGCCTTTTTAATACACCACGCATACCATATAACAGAGAATATTTTAACATTTGTTATCGTGCTATTCGTGACAGAAAAAAGTCAATCTCTGATACAATAGATGCTTCATGTTATGCTTCACTCTTGTCCCTTTATAATAATGCAACTAATAAACCGAATATTTTTTTTATTACCAGTTTGATTCCATACAATAAATTTCGTGCACTCTCCACCCCTTCTGCAACAAAACTTGTAAGAGACTGTACTTACTGTGCACTTTTTATTTACTTCTTGAATAAATACCCGAAAAATGACTATTTGAATCAACTCAATTCAATTCAACAACAAATTCAAATCGCATTAAATGACAAAGACCATGTTAGAAGGCAAACAGCTAAGCGTAATATTCGCGCTTTTTTACATGACTTTCATGTATCCATAACTGACTCTGTTCGTGCCGATATCATGCCGTTAGAAGCACTTTGCTCATTTATCGACTCTGGATATATAATATCTCCGACGCATTTCTTCCAGCATGTGCTATCGCTTATATACGATACTTTTGATACTCTACTAGAAATCCACGATGAAAGTGAATTACAAAAACAATGTGAAATTATAAAAACTAAACTTGATTCTCTTGAAGCTATTTTTACGCAGATAATTAGCCAAAAAGGGGTAAAAAAAGATGTGGATAAAAGTACTCGATTGTACATGGCATTACAAAAAGCTGGTGACAGATACCTTGATTCAATGAAACCCGAACTAATCCACCTTATCGAGAATGCTCTCCAAAAATCTCTTATCGGCCAAAGCCCTACACTCACTCTCAAAGAAATGTTAGATAATTTCAAAAGCACAAATAATAAGCATGATATAATAACTACAGTTAAAGTTTCCCAAAAGGATTTGCTTGACAGTGTTAAGAATAAATCACCACAAATACAAACAACAATAATTAAAACAGCACTGCTTTTTACTGAATTTTTACGCGAGGTTGACAAAATCCAATGAGCATAGACATATATTTTGATGAAGATTTTATTAAACGCTTTGATATCTTTTGCCATAATCTTCTACTAAGGCCATTCCACAACCTTGAGACAATTCGCGATACATTTGAGAAAGTATTAACAAATGGAAACCAAACATTAATGGCGAATAAGTTTTTTTTTCAAATAACATTATTTAATTTTTTTAATTACAAAGACAAAGGCGATTATTTGGCATATCTAAAGACAATTAATGAAGATTTATTGTTTTTTAATAAAACAATTATTCATTATATTGACATATTTTATTCTTTGCCAATAGAAAAAAGAGAACCTCTTGTTTTACATTGGTGCAATCAATTTAGTGCATATGAATCATTGGTTCAAAAGCATATTGCTGCAGCAGAGCTAGTTGATGCTGCCGAAATTAAGTTATTAAAACCTGATAATAAGCATCCATACTTAAGTAATAATTTTTTTATGTGCTTAAAAAAATTTAATTCTGTATTTCCAAATTTATATCATGACAACAATTATGGTGGTGGATTTTATTTCCGAATTGATGGAAAAGGAATAGTTGTAGACCCTGGATATTCTTTTTATAAACAACTTAAATCGAATAATATTGGGATCGACGATATTGATTTCATATTTGTTTCACATGCCCATGACGACCACTGTATGGATCTCGAGTTAATCGCATCATTGCTTTTTAAATACAACAAATTGCTTGAATTAGACCACTCTATTCATGTTTTTTCTTCAAGTAATGTATTTAATAAATATTCGTACTTAAACAATTTAAACAACCTATTTATGTATGCTCTAGAGCCGAATATGTCATCGTCTTCCTTTTTAGGAATACCTAATTTTCCATCTCTACCTTTTGACTTCCTAGTTCTAAAATCTAATCACAATGAGCAACCGTATCAAGGACTTGGTAAGGATAGCTCTTTAGGATTCATTTTCACGCTTTCATTGCCGGGCAAAACTGTGAAATTTCTATATACCGGTGATACTTCAGCCTCAGAATTGGATTTTTCTCAGTTTATTTATAAATTCGATTACGCAATAATGAACATCGGCACCATTGAAAATAGTGTGTTCGATATACATAAAAATCATTTAGGTTTAAATGGTATAAAGCGAATTCTCGACACTCTGGCTTTTAATTCTAGATTACCACGTTTTTTACTGATAAGCGAATTCGGAGCTGAGATGGTTAATTTACGTATTGATATTTCTCTTTTACTTCAAGAGTATGTTGATGATTTAGCAAAGAGTCTCACATCTTATTCTACAAAAGTCGTACCATGTGAACAAAATTTGCTCATCGATCTTGATTCACATAATATTATTACAAAAAACAAACACATACCTCTCAATATGGCTACATTTACAATGCAAAAGATGGAAGTAGTATACTCTTGATCTCTTCTAAGCAATAATTATAGAAAGTATCTTGTTTTATGTATAGATATATTATGATGCTATTCACCTTGCACTACCTTCCTAAAGAGGATCGTTTGTTCTATCCGCTGTCAATGCTATTTAATATTAGTAACATCACAGAGATGGCCTCGACGGCTTCATACTTACTCATGTTACGATAATTAGTAGTTATCGCTGGTTTAGTTTAATGTCTTAGTACTTGGGAGCAGTTTCCCTATGAATTATGAATCCATTTTTTCGAATACCAATATGCGGGTCAAGTCCATATAGCTGCTAAATTTTTATCATTCATCGATATTAACCGCAAGATTGCATCGAACAGCAAATAGCTTGCGAGGAGTGATAACCCGTAATTATTACTTGTTTTAACAAAATTCCACGAAATTCAACCGCTAAACATTGTTGAGTAATCGAGCAGCTTTTGTTCGATAGCCTTCGTCGAACTCCATGGCTTTAATATGTTAATACTTTGTAATTATTAGAAATTCATATTAGTTGTCCATGTGCGCAGGATCCTGCGCTTTTGGTTTCAGTAGTGGAATACCTTCGTTGAAGTCAGGGGTGGATGATCTCCACCCCCAATTTGAACTTACCCAACTGCACCGAGATCAGGCAACAGGGAAACCGCTCTCTCCTTCTCGCCTTGAAGATATTGGTAATAGGTATCCGCCGTCATTGTCACCCGCGAATGGCCCATGAGCTTGGAAACGGCAGCCAGGTCGGCTCCCTTGGTCAGCATGGTGGTAGCATACATGTGCCGGAGATCATACATTCTGGTGGGAACAGTGATTCCGGCCCTGACGCAGGCCGCCTGATAGGCCTTGTTCATCCTGGTCACAGGTTTCCCATGATATTCAATGAGATAACCGGATTTTGACTGTTCTTTCATTTCCTTCAGCCGATTCGCGAATGCGTTGGAGAATGGAATCGTCCGATATGTTTTCGTCTTCGAGGCGTAAACTTTGATTGCGTTTGTAGACCAGTTAATCTGGTCATACCGGACCGAAAACAGCTCGGATTTCCCTGGCCGCAGCCCCAGGTTGAAACAAACCTCCATGGCCCACCGCACATGGTCATCCGCATGAGCCATGATACTCTTGACGTCATCAACGGTGATCTGAACTTCCCTGGGGCGCTCCTTGGTCTTCTTCCGCCCCTTCATCGGGTTCACCGTGGTCAGCCCCATCTCAATCCCGAAATTGAATATGGCATTCAGGTAATCCGTGTATCTGTTGATTGAAGTGAGATGGTTATAACCTGACACTCGACCCTTCAAACGCAAGTGGTCATGC
>CALGYO010000030.1 GCA_937934715.1 uncultured Desulfovibrionaceae bacterium
ACCTTTTCTTTTTTCCGCGGAAAAAGAAAAGGTCCCCCTCTCCCTTCCCCCTGGCCGCCGGAGGCGGTCCCTTCCCGCTCGAGCGGCCCGCTAGAGCGGGCCGCCGCGTTCGTGGTAGTAATTGATGATGTCCTGCTTGGAGAGCATGGTTTCGATTTCGTCGGGCCGGTCGGCGCAGACCACGGGGAGCTCGTCGATATTGAGCCGCATCATCTTGTCCATGGCGCTTTGCAGGGAGTCGGTCCAGTAGGCGCGCTCCACGTTGGGCGTGGCCACGTCCTTGGCCACCACCAGGTTGGACAGGGCGTCGTCGAACATGACCTCGCGGATGTCGTTGATGGAGAGGATGCCGGTCATTTTGCCGTCCCTGTCCACCACGGGGAAGTAGGCTTCCCTGGAGCTGGTCATGGCCTTGATGAGAGCGTTGAAGGGCATGTTTTCCGCAATGACGCTGACCGGTTTTTTGGAGGCCGCGTCCTTCACGTACATTTTTTCCAGAAGGCCCCGGGCAAATTCGTTCACGTGGGCGGGCGAGGCCAGCCGATTCATGAACTGCTTCTCGTAGAGGCTCACCTTGGAGAGCAGCAGATAGGAGATGGTGGACACGAGCATGAGCGGCACGAGCAGCGTGTAGCTGGAGCTCATTTCGCAGGCCATGATGACCGAGGAGATGGGCACCTTGGCCACCCCGGCGAAGAAGCCGCCCATGCCCACGAGCACGAAGGAATTGGGGTTGACCACGATGCTCGGGAAAAGCTCGTGGCCGAGGAAGCCGAAGGCGCCGCCCAGCATGGCGCCGATGAAGACCGAGGGACCGAAGACGCCGCCCGAGCCGCCGGAACTTATGGTGAACGAGGTGGCGATGATTTTCATGAAAACCAGGGCCAGCATGACCTGCCAGAACATCTTGCCGTCGAGCGCCGCCTCGATCCAGACGTAGCCGCCGTCGATGATCTGGGGGAAGAACACGGCCAGGCAGCCGAGCATGAGGCCGCCGAGCGCTGGCCGGAAGACCTTGGGGATGGGCAGCTTGTTGAAGAAATGATCGCGCATCCCGTAGAAGGTTTTGATGTAGAAATACCCCACGCCCGCGCAGACCACGCCGAAGATGGCGTAGGGAATGAGTTCGATGGGCATGTCGAAATTGACGGAGCTGGGGGTGAAGAGCGCATTGCGGCCGAAGACCTGGGAAAAGACGGCATGAGCCACGATGGAAGAGATGATGCAGGGCAGGATGGCGTCGGACTCGTATTCGGTATCGCGGTAGAGGACGCCCGGCACGAAAAGCGCGGCCCCGAGAGGGGCCTGGAAGATGGCGCCGATGCCGCCCGCGGCGCCCGCCAAAAGGAGCAGTCTGCGTTCCCGGGGTTTGAGCCGCAGGGCGGTGGCCAGGATGGAGCCGAAGCCCGAGCCGATCTGGGCGATGGGGCCTTCCTTTCCGGCGGAGCCGCCCGAGCCGATGGTCAGCGCCGAGGCGATGAGCTTGACGATGGGGGCGCGTTTGCGCACGAAGCCGCCGCGCAGGTGGAAGGATTCGATCATGGCGTCCGTGCCGTGGCCCTCGGCCTCGGGGGCGACGAGAAAGACCAGGAGGCCGGAAGCGAGGCCGCCCAGGCCCGCGATGGGAATGATCCACCAGGAGATATCGGGAAAAGAAAGTTCCTGGGCGGAATTGACCAGATCGGGGTCCGGGTCGATGTAGTCGATGGGCAGGTGGATGAAATAATGGAGCGCCGTGTGCAGGAGGTAGTCGAAGAACACGGCGCCGAGCCCGGCCACCACGCCCACCACTAGGCTCAACACGAGCCAGCGGATATGACGCGGCCAGTTGGAGAAGCGCAGCATGGCCTGGCGATTGAGAACGCGCAGGCCGAGATCAACAAAACGCGTTCCAGGCATGGATGCAATTTGCCTGAAACGCTTCAGGATTTCAAATCATTTCCGGAGATTTTCGCATCCTTCTCGCCACGGTGACCACGGCCACGGCCTTGATTCCTTTTTTCTCGCCGGTAAACCCGAGGCCCTCCTCGGTGGTGGCCTTGAAGCCCACATTGTCCTTGGTCAGGCCCAGAAGTCCGGCCACGCTTTTCTTGATGCCCTCGCGATGGGGCGCGAGCTTGGGAATCTGGGCGATGACGGTCAAATCCACGTGACGGATGCGCATGCCAGCCTGGGGCAGAAGCAGCAGGATTTCGCTCAGGAGGATGCCCGACTCCATGCCCTCATAGGCCGGGTCGTTGTCGGGAAAAAACGCGCCGATGTCCCCCTTCGCCAGAACGCCCAGAATGGCGTCGGTGAGCGCATGCAAAAGGACGTCCCCGTCGGAATGGGCCAGGATGTCCGGACCGCCGGGAATGGGCATGCCGCCGAGCTTCATGGGGCGGCGCTTGGGATTGTCCGGATCCTTGGGATCGGCGTAGCGGTGCACGTCGTAGCCGAATCCGGTGAGCGTTTCCTCGACGGCGCCCGCTTGCGGGGCGAGAAATTTGAGGTCGGCTGGCGTGGTGATCTTCACGTTGTCCTCCGAGCCTTCCACGACATGGACCGCTTCGCCCAGGGCCTCGACCAGCCCGGCGTCGTCGGTCACGGCCAGGCCTTGTTCCCTGGCCGCGTCGAAGGCGCGCAGAAGGAGGGATTTCTCGAACCCTTGGGGGGTCTGCACGGCGGTGAGCGACTCGCGCGGGGGAGCGCCGGCCACCCGGCCGTTTTCCAGAATCTTGATGGTGTCCTTGACCGGAATGCCGGGGATGACGGCCTTTTTCCCGGCGTCGAGCGCGGCGAGCACGTTCTGGATGACCCGGGCGCCGACGAAGGGCCGGGCGGCGTCGTGGACGAGGACCCGGTCGCAATCGGAAGGCAGGGCCGCAAGGCCGTTTCGGGCGGAATCCTGGCGAAGCGCGCCTCCGGCGGCGGTCAGGCAGGCCACGCCCAGGTCCTCCCCGGCCAGAAGCGTCTCGACCCGGGCGGCCATCTCCTCGGCTTCGTCAGGGGGAAAAACGAAAACCAGTCCCGCCACGGCGGGAATCCTGGCGAACGTGCGGGCGCTCAGCCAGAAAAGCGGAACGCCGTCCACTTCCAGGAACTGTTTCTTCACGGGAAGTCCCGCCTTGGCCAGACGGGAGCCGCCCCCGGCGGCGAGCAGCAGGGCCCAAACGGACACGATGGTCTCCTTTTGCGTATGAGCGCGCGGCGATCCAAAGGCGTAGCGAGCGGGCGAAAGAAACGCCATGCCGCCGCTCGCGGCGTAAAGAACAAGCGCTCGGCGCACGCCGCCGAAACGGGGCGCCCCTTTTTTCGCTTCTCTGGAATAAAAGTGCGGGAGCCGGACGATAAGCCGGGTTCTGTTCCCCGGCAAGCCGGGGCGGCCATCATTCCTCTAGGACCGGAATTACTCCCGGCCTCAAGCAACCTACCCGAAGGCATCGGCCGGGCCAGCCTCAAGCGCCTTCCTATTTGGTTTTGCTCCGGACGGGGCATGCATAGCTCATCGCGTCGCCGCGACGACTGGTGGGCTCTTACTCCGCCGTTTCACCCTTACCGGCGCGGTCATGCCGCGCAGGCGGTCTGCTTTCTGTTGCGCTCTCCCGAGATCGCTCCCGCTGGGCGTTACCCAGCGTCCCGCCCTACGGAGCCCGGACTTTCCTCCCCGGGCCTTGCGGCCCGCGGCGACGGCCTGTCCGGCTCCCGCACTTTCGCCCGCGAAAACGCGATTTCTCGCGGGCGCATGGACCGTCCGGTCCATGCTTCTCAACTTCTAGATATGATCAACCAGGGCGTTTGTCAGCGCCCGTGAATGAGGCGCATACGACCCGGCGAAACCGGCCGCCCGGCCGGAGCGCCGCGTCGTGCTCGTCACGCGGCGTTCCGGCGGGGAAGCCTTTCCCTGAAAACGGGATATTTCGTCAGGAAGTCTGATCTAGGAGACTTCGGCCTCCGCCTCGGCGGCCGGAGCGGTCTCTTCCTCTTTTTTCGGCTCGGGCTTGGCGCCGGGCACGTGTTCGCTCCAGAAGATGAGCCGCTGGCAATTGGGACAGCTCAGGATCTGCTGGCCTTTTTGCAGCTCGATGAAGGCCTGGGGAGGGATGCTGATGTGGCAGCCGGAGCAGATGCCCGCGTCCACGGACACGATGACCGGGTTGGACAGGCGCGAGCGGATGAATTCGTAGCGCTGAAGGATGGGTTTGGGAACGGCGTCGCAGGCGAAGGAGCGTTTGGAGGACAGTTCCGCCAGACGGGCCTTGGCGGCTTCCAGGCGGCCTTCCAGGCTGGCCCTGCCCGCTTCCAGCTCCTTGCCCAGTTCGCCCAGGCGATCCAGGATCTGGGTTTTGGTCTCGTTGACCCTGTTCAGTTCCTCGTCCACGGTGGCGCGTTCTTCCTCGCGGGCGCGGTTCTGTTTCTCCATGTTGTCCATCTCACGCATCATGGCGTGATATTCCTTGGTATTGCCGACGAGCATGAGCTTGTTCTTGCTCTTTTTGAGCTTGGCGGAGTCCCCGTCGATCTCGGAAGCCAGGCGCTTACGCTGCTCGTCGAGATAGGAAATCTTCTCGTCCAGGGAGGCCTTTTCCTCCTCCACCGCCTGGGACCGGGCTTCCAGCTCGGCGATTTCCTTGGGCGCGGTTTCCAGCTCCCGTTCCAGGATGACGATTTCGTCGTCCACTTTCTGCAGCAACACCAACTGTTCGATCTGTTTCAAATACATGGTCTTCTCCAAACGCTTTTTTCAGAATCGGCTGTCCGTTTCCTTTCGGGTCAGGCGGACCGAAAAGGGATCGGCGCCGCAAAAAAACTTCACGGCAAGGCCCCGAGGGGCGAGATCTTCCCGCAGTTCGTCCGCGAAAACGCGCATCATGGCTTCTTCCAGGCAAAAATGCCCCACATCGATGACCAACCCCGGACCGGCTTCCAGAGCCATATGATATTTGACGTCGCCGGTGACGAAGACGTCCGCGCCCATGGCGAAGGCGGTCCGGGCCAGGTCCGCGCCCGAGCCCGTGCAGTAGCCCACGCGGGAGACGGTTTCGGGAACCGGTCCGGAAAGGGTCCAGAAATCACGCCGGGCCGCCAGGGCCAGGGTTTCGGCGAAGGCGTCGAACGGCGCCGGGGCGGGGAGGTCCCCGGCGATCCCGTAGCCCAGGGTCTTGCCGGGACGTTCCAGGCGCATGCGCAAGACCTGGGGACAGACGCCGTCCTTCCCGGCGCAGACCGCCAGTACGGCCTCCCGGTCCTCGTCGCAACACGCCACATCCAGACGGCGTTCGCCCACGGCTTCCACGGACAGGCAGGCGGGATGTTCCGCCAGCGCCGTCACGGCGGCGTCCCGGGCGGCCGCGTCCCGGGCTTCAAGACGCAGCAACGCGGCCTGCGCGCCCACCGGCTCGATGACCCGCCGGTTCACGAGGCCCAGGGCGCCCGCAAGGTGGGAAACCGGACCGTCCGTCTGCACGTCCAGGGAGGTATGGGCGGCGTAGAGCCAGGCGCCTCTGGCCAGAAGCAGGGAAAGGACGCGATGGAAGGCGTCGAGCCTGGAGGGAAGCCTGGGTTTGAGAAGCAGCGGGTGATGGGTCAGGATCAATTGCGCGCCCCAGGAGAGGGCCTCTTCCACCACGCCCGGCAAGGGATCGAGCGCCACGGCAAGGCGGGCGCATTCGTCCGCCGTTCCGGCGACCTGGGGGCCGCAGTTGTCCCAGCTCGCGGCGTAGCGGGGAGGGGCGGAGGCTTCGATGCGGGCGATGACGTCTTTTACGCGCATGGCCTAAAAGACAAGGCGCTTTCCCGAGGATGGACCGCGAGAAAGCGCCTTGAAGTTTCCCTCACCCGGGCGAGGACCGCTTTTCTATTCGGATCGCGCGTAAGATCGTGCAATGTCTTTCCTTTGTACTGGTGGGCCCACCAGGATTCGAACCTGGGACCTGCCGGTTATGAGCCGGAGGCTCTACCAACTGAGCTATAGGCCCAAACCCGCTGCGAGCGAACTTATGTTTATACTCCGAACATTCTTTTTCGTCAAGAGCATAACCGCGTCTGGCGGCCGCCCTACTCCCTGCCGTCGTCCATGCCGTATTTCTTGAGCTTCTTGTGCAGGGTGGCCCGGGTGATGCCGAGAATCCGGGCCGCCTCGCTCTTGTTGCCCCCGGTCTCGTCCAGGGTGGCCAGGATGGCCTTGCGCTCCACGTCCTCCAACGCCATGCCCGCCAGGTTCCCGGCGTCCGGGGACGCGTCCCCCTCGGGAGAAAGCCCGGGACATTCCGGCGCCTTGGGAAGCTCCCGCTCGGTGACGTATTCCCCGGGGCACAGGATCACCGCCCGCTCCACCGCGTTTTCCAGCTCCCGCACGTTGCCCGGCCAGGGCGAGCGGATGAGCGTCTCCATGGCCAGCGGCGTGAATCCCTTGACCAGCTTGCGGTTTTTCTCCGCAAACCGGGCGAGAAAATGCTGGGCCAGAGCCGGGATGTCCTCGCGCCGGTCGCGCAGGGCGGGCATCTCCACGGCCACCACGTTCAGCCGGTAATAGAGGTCCTCGCGAAAGCGCCCGGCCGCCGCTTCCTTCTTGAGATCCCGGTTGGTGGCCGCGATGATGCGCACGTCCACGGTCAGCGGCCTGTCCCCGCCCAGACGTTCGATCTCGCGTTCCTGGATGGCGCGCAAAAGCTTGGCCTGGATGGCCGGGGCGATCTCGCCGATCTCGTCGAGAAAGATGGTTCCCTTGTCCGCGGCCATGAACCGGCCGTCCCGGCGCCGGTCCGCGCCGGTGAAGGCGCCCTTCTCGTGGCCGAACAACTCGGATTCCAGCAGGGTTTCGGTAAGGGCCGCGCAATTGACCGTGACGAGGGGGCCGTCCTTTCGGGGACTGCCCGCGTGGATGGCCCGGGCCATGAGCTCCTTGCCCGTGCCGGACTCCCCGGTGACGAGCACGGTTGCCTCGGTGGGCGCGACCATGGCCGCGAGATCGAGCACGTCCCGCATGGCCCGGCTGTTCCCGATGATGCTCGCCGGGCGGAATTCCCCGTCGATCCTGGTCCTAAGCGCCCGGTTCTCCACGGCCAGGCGCACGTGGTCCAGGGCCCGGTCCAGGGTGAGCCGCAACACGTCCAGGTCCAGGGGCTTGGTCAGGTAGTCGTAGCCCCCGGATTTGAGGGCGCTGACGGCGGTATCCACCGAGGAATACGCCGTCATGATGATGACCGGGATGGCCGGATTGTACTCCTTGATCCGGGCCAATAACTCCAGCCCGTCCATGCCCGCCATGCGCACGTCGGTCAGCGCCAGATCGAAAGGCGCGTCCTTGATGGCGGCGAGGGCCTCCCCGCCGCTTCGGGCGCCTTTGGCCTCGTAGCCCCAACCTTTGATCACGGTCGTCAGCATGGCCAGATGGCCCGGGTCGTCGTCCACGATCAGTATCCTAGGCTTCATGCGTATCGTCCTCGTTCGTTTCATGCAGGCGCGGCAGCCGGAGGGTGAAAACGCTGCCCTTTCCGGGCGCGCTCGCCACGACGATCTCGCCGCCGTGGGCCTCGGCCACGTTGTGGGCGATGGTCAGCCCCAGCCCGGTTCCGGCGGCCTTGGTGGTGAAATAGGGGTCGAAGACCCGGGCGGCGGTTTCGGGATCCATGCCCGGCCCCTGGTCCTCCACGGCGAAAAAGGCCCGTCCGTCCGGGGAAACCCCGGCGCGCAGCCGCAGCGCCCCGCCCTTGTCCATGGCCTGGACGGCGTTGAGCAGCAGATTGAGCAGGGCCTGGGTGATCCGGTCCGGGTCCAGGACCCAGTCCGGGGCGTCCTCGATTCCCTCCGTTTCCACCGCGATCCCCTTGGCGGCGGCGTCCGGCCGGATGAGCCGCAGGGAATGGGCGGCGATCTCGCCGATATTGGCGCGGCGGGGCCTCAGCTCCCCGGCCCGGGCGAACTCGATGAGCTCGGAGATGACCCGGTTCAGCCGGTCGGCCTCGCGCACCATGATGGCGGCGGATTCGCGCTCCTCGCTCCCTTCGGGAAATTTTCCGCCGAAATAGGCGGCGTAGCCCTTGATGGAGCTTAGGGGGTTCCTGATCTCATGGGCGGCGCCGGCCGCCAGCTTGCCGATGGCCGCGAGCTTTTCCCGGCGCCGGACCTCCTCCTCGAGGCGCCGGACCTCGCTCAGATCGCGCAGGATGAAGACGTCGCACACGAAGCGGCCCTCATCCGTGCGCACGGCGGCGTACCCCACGCCCAGGGGTATGGGCGCCTGGTCCTTGCGGTTGGGGAACACGCACTCCAGTTCGGTTTCAAGGCCCATTGAGGGCGCGCCGTCCCTGGCGCTTTCGGCCAGGGCCAGGAGCGGTCCAGGCAGGATTTCGGCGGCGGGACGGCCAAGGGCCTCGGCCGCCCGCGCCCCGCAAAGCGTCTCCGCGGCGGCGTTGACGATGGACAGCCGCCCGTCCGGGTCCGCGGCCGCCACGCCCACGGGCAGGGCGCCCACGATCACGTCGGCGAAGGCGGCCGTGTCGCGCAGGTTGCGCCGCACCGCATGGTAATTCTGGGCCCAGAACAGGGAGACCACGCCCGCCAATCCCAGAACCAGCAGGATGCCCGCGGCCAGGATGGTATTACGCAGCTCGGCCGCCCGGGCCTGCTCGAAAGGGGCCACGTCCATGCCCACGAAGATGACCAGGTCCATGCCGCTTAAATGAAGCGGCTTGCCCGAAGCGTCGCACTCGTCCGAACAGAAAAAATCGCTCTCCCCGCCCGCCTGTCCGCCCTTGCCGTGGGGACCGCGCTGGCCGCCCATGCCCGGACCGCCCATGCCGTGCGGTCCGCGTCCATTTCCGGATCCGGCTCCGCCGCGCAACGAGGGCAGGAATTTGCGGTAGACCATGAAGGAGCGCCGTCCGCTCTCGCCCTCTTCCACGAACCGCCATTTTTCCGCGTCAGCCGGAGCGAGCTCGCGCATCTCCTCCGGACTGACGAAGCTCTGGCCGATGAGCGAGCGCTCGTTGTCGGCCAGGATGCGTCCCGTGGCGTCCGTGACCGCGATGTAGAAGATATCCTCCTGGGCGGCGGTCTGTTCCAGAAGCTCCTGCATGCGCAGTCCGGCGCCGAGCCGCCCCATCATGCCCGTGCGCGTCCCGGCCTCGAAAGCCTTGATGAGCGCCGCTCCCTTCTCCCGCAGGGCCTTGGTCACGAACTCGTCCTGGGCGCGCATGTTCATGGCCGTCAGCGCCGCCACCACCGCCCCCATGACCAGGGCGGCTCCGATCACCGTCCAGGGGGAGGCGTAGGCCAGAAGACCTTTGCGTTTGTCCTTGTTGATGAGGGCCATGGGATCGCGCCGTTCCTTTCCCCCTATGCCGGGGAGGATGAAAAGCATACGCCTGCATTTTTTCTATACGGACAGCGGGCGGCTTGTGGATAAAAAATAAACATATCGCATCCAGGACACAAGGCCCTGGGGGCGTTTCTCCCGCTCTTGCAAGATGTTCTCCAAACATATCGCGCCATTATTTTTCAAAGGCTTGCTGGCCCGGGTCTTGCTATTCAGCGCTAAACCATACCATTTTAGGAGAGTATTATGCGCAAACGGTTCCTCCTCCCCCTTCTCGGGCTCGTCCTGTGCCTGGCCGCCGTGAAGGCCCACGCCTTCCTGGGATTCTCGAACGGCTACCCCGAGGCGGAAATCACGGACGGCGCCGTCCATCTACCGGTAGCCGATATTGAGGACGGCAAGGCCCATTTCTACGCCCACAAGGCCCAAGGCAAGGACATCCGCTTCTTCGTGGTGAAAAGCTCGGACGGGGTCATCCGGGCGGCCTTCGACGCCTGCGACGTGTGCTATCCCGAAAACAAGGGCTACGAGCAGGACGGGGATTTCATGGTCTGCAAGAACTGCGGCCGCCGCTTCCATTCCAGCCAGATCAACGTGGTCCAGGGCGGCTGCAACCCCTCGCCGCTGACCCGGACCGAGGCGGACGGCATGGTGACGATCAAGGCCTCGGATATCGAGGCGGGCGCCACATACTTCTAACGCGCCGCCGCAAAGGACGCATCCATGAACATCCTTTCCATTCCGGCCAGAAACGTGAGGCGCAAGCCGCTTCGGGCCCTGTTCATGATTCTCGTCTTCGCCCTGGGCGGGGCCTCGGCGGTCAGCCTGTACTATTTGTCGGGCATCGTGGGGAACAGCCTGGAGAAGAAGCTCTCCGCCTTCGGGGCCAACATTCTCATCTCACCGAAAACGGAAAGCCTGTCCGTGGGCTACGGAGGCATGCGCCTGGCGGACGTGTCCTTCGAGGTGAACTACCTCGACCAGAAGGCCGCGACCACGGCCGTGCGGGGCATCCCCCTGTCGGACCGCATCAGCGCCGTGGCGCCGAAATTCGTCCTGCTGACCAAAATCGGCGCAACGCCCGCCGGGGTGATCGGCGTGGATTTTCCCCAGGAACGCTCCATCAAAAGCTACTGGGCCGTCACGGGGGATTTCCCCAAAGCCGGGAACGAACTTCTGGCCGGCGCCGACGCCGCGAAAAAACTGGGGATAACCAAGGGAAGCGCCGTCCTCATCGAAGGTCGGCCTTTCGTGGCGACGGGCATCCTGGCTCCCACGGGCGGCGAGGACGACAACGTCCTTTTCGCGGACATCGCCGCCGTGCAGGAAGCGGCGGGCAAGCCGGGTCTCATCCACTTCCTGGAAGCGGCCGCCCTGTGTTCCGGCTGTCCCATCGAGGACATCACCGCCCAACTCTCCGCAGCCCTGCCCGGGACGGACGTGAAGGCCATGAGCCAGGTGGTCAGGCAGCGCATGGCCTCCATCGATTTCGTGCGAGCCCTGGCCCTGGGCGTGGCCGGAGTCATCCTTCTGACCTCCTGCGTCATGATCGCCCTGTCCGTTCACGCGGCGGTCAACGAACGCGCGCCGGAAATCGGCGTCTTCCGGGCCGTGGGCTTTTCGCGCGGGGCGGTCTTCGCCCTGTTCAGCCTGGAAGCCGCCTTCATCGGCGCGGCGGCCGGGACCGCCGGCTACCTTGCGGGCGTGGTCCTGTGCAACCAGGTCCTGCGGGTTCTCGATCTGGCCGAGGGCGCGACGGCCGCCCCGCATCCGGCCCACTTCGTCCTGTGTCTTTTCGGCGCTTCCCTCCTTTCCGCGGCCGCCTCCGCTCCGGCGGCGCTCAAGGCCGCCCGGACGGAACCCTCTCAAGCCCTGGTCTCGCTCTAGCGCCGCGTCCCCACGATGAGCGCGTGCGCATTTTCGGATACTGTTTTGAAGCAAGAGAAGCTCTGTGAAAAGCCCTCATGTTTTTCCAAGAACGTCACACGAGGAGGCCCCATGCTGACGGCCAACGGCATCATCAAGCGGTACGGCAAAGGACAAAGCGGCGGCTCGGCCCTGAACGGGGTCGACCTGACCATCGGCCAAGGGGAGTTTCTCTGCGTCACGGGCCGGTCCGGTTCGGGGAAATCCACCCTGCTCAACGTGCTCTCCACGCTGTTGCGGCCGGATTCCGGCAGAATCGAATTCAAGGGACGCGATCTGGCCGCCCTGGCTGAAAAGGAACGCGACGCCCTGCGCTCGTCGGTCTTTTCCATGGTCTTTCAGATGCATCATCTTTTACCCTATCTGACGGCCCTGGAAAACGTCCTGACGCCCGCGCTCAAACGCCTGCGGCCCATCGGCGCGGACCAGAAGAAACGGGCCTCGGCCCTGCTTTCCAAGGTGGGCCTTTCGGGCAAGGAGCGACGCCTGCCAGGGGAGCTTTCCGGAGGCGAACGCCAGCGGGTGGCCGTGGCCAGAGCGCTTTTCACCGCGCCCCAGGTCCTCTTCGCGGACGAGCCCACCGGCAGCCTGGACAAGGACTCCGGCGCCTCCATCATGGGCCTTTTCCGGGCACTTAACGCGGAAGGGCTGACCGTGGTCATGGTCACCCACGATCCGTCCTATGCCGCGACCGCGGACCGCCGCATCGCCCTGCAAGATGGAAGGATCGTTCAAGCGGACTAGCGCGACGCTTGCGCGCTAAAAATTTGTCAACGCATATTCCAGCCGCATTTTTTCCTTGAACAAACCCGCCTAAGCCGGTTGACAATTCCATTTAATCCTTCCAAATAGACACAGGGAGTATCATATCTTATCGCCGTACAATTCCAACCGCCGGGAACCCTATGAAAAACCTGAAGCTTAGCTACAAACTCATTTCCGGATTCATGATCACGGCCGTGATCACGCTGGCCGTTGGATTCATCGGCCTACGCAGCGTATCGGACATCAATAGTCTGCTCAGCCATGTGGACAACAAGGTACTGCCCACCGTCGAAACGTTCCTGACGCTCAAGGCGGCCGGCGAAACCATCCGCGTGGCCCAGCGAACCCTGCTCATCCAGAATCTGGACAAGGCCACCCGCGAGCGGCAGTTCGCCACCATCGAGCGCACCCGCAACGACTACCGCAAGCTTTGGGACCAGTACGACGCCATGCAAAAATCGCCCGAGGAGGAGCGGCTCTGGAAGGAATTCCAGAACGCCTGGGGCGAATGGGCCAAGGTCAACACAGCCACCTTTGATCTGTTCCGCAAAATGGAAGCCACCGGCATCACGGCGCCCACGGATCTTCTCTCCAAAATGCAAATGTTCCGGGCCGACCATTACAAGCTCTTGAACGGCATCGGCGATCTCATCATGCTGAACGAGCCCCTGGACGGCGGCGGCGACGCCCAGGCCTGCAATTTCGGAAAATTCCTCGATAACGAGGCGAAGGCGATCGACAACCCCGTCTTCCGGAAGACCCTGGATGAAATCCGCCCCTATCACGAACAGTTCCACAAGGCTGTCAAGGACATCAAGGAAATGATGGCCCGGGGCGACGACATGAGCCAGGTCTTGAGCGTTTACAAGAACCAGGCCATGCCCGCCGTGGACAAGACCTTCGAGCTGTTCCGGACGCTGCGTGAAGAAGTGCAGAAGGCCCAGGACATCTACGACGCCATGTACAAGCTGGCCATGACCGAAGCCAGGGAAAAGCAGACCGTCTGCCTGGATCTTCTCGCAAAGATGGTGGAATTCAGCCAGAACGAGATCAAGACCAACAACGAGGAGGCCGCCGCGGGCGTGGCTTCCGCCCGGCTCATGGGAATCACGGGCATGGCCGTGGGCACGGTCCTGGCCATTCTGCTCGGCGTCATCATCGCCCGGACCATCACCAAGCCCATCCTGCAAGGCGTCAAGGCCGCCCAGGGCCTGGCGGCGGGCGATCTTAACCAGACCATCGACAACGACAGCAACGATGAAATCGGCATCCTGGCCAGGGCCCTTCGCGACATGATCGCCAAATTGAAGGAGATCGTCATGGAGGTGCAATCCGGTTCGGAAAACGTGGCCTCGGGCAGCGAGGAGCTGTCGGCCACCGCCCAGAACCTGTCCCAGGGCGCCTCCGAACAGGCGGCCAGCGTGGAGGAAATCTCCTCCTCCATGGAAGAGATGTCCTCCAACATTCAGCAAAACGCCGACAACGCCAAACAGACCGAGCAGATCGCCCTGAAAGCCGCCCAGGACGCCCGCAATGGCGGCGAAGCGGTCATCAAGACCGTATCCGCCATGAAGCAGATCGCGGAAAAAATCGGCATCATCGAGGAAATCGCCCGGCAGACCAACCTGCTGGCCCTGAACGCCGCCATCGAGGCCGCCCGCGCCGGAGAACACGGCAAGGGCTTCGCCGTGGTGGCGGCCGAGGTGCGCAAGCTGGCCGAACGCAGCGGCAACGCCGCCGGGGAGATCAGCGAGCTTTCCGCCTCCAGCGTCCAGATCGCGGAAAAGGCCGGTCAGATGCTCGGGCGCATCGTGCCGGACATCCAGAAAACCGCGGAGCTCATTCAGGAGATCACCGCCGCCAGCGTGGAGCAAAACGCCGGTGCCGCCCAGATCAACAAGGCCATCCAGCAGCTCGACATCGTGGTCCAGCAAAACGCCTCGGCGTCCGAGGAGATGGCCTCCACCTCCGAGGAGCTTTCGAGCCAGGCCATGCAGTTGCAGGAAACCATCTCCTACTTCCGGGTGGAGGAAGGGACCGCCAGACGCCGGACCAAGTCAAAGCCCAAGGCCCTGCCCGCGGGCAAACAGTTCGCCTCCGCGCCCAAGGCCGCAGCCCATCCCCGCCCATCCGCCTCCCGCTCGGGAACGCCCATATCCATCGATATGGACGCCGACGACTCGGATTTCGAGAAATTCTAAGCAATACATGACGCAAACGCCGCCGCCTCCATATGGAGACGGCGGCGTTTGCGTTGGGATCGCTTCCGCTTCGGTCCAGCGCCCATCCCCGAAATCCGCAGGGCTTCTTTCAAGGATGCGCCGCAAGACCTCCTTCAAAAAGGACGGCCAGCCATGATCGCGGTCACGGACCGGCGTCTCCCGTCGCCGGTCCGGAACCGCATCCTGGCGAGCCCCTACTTCGCCTCGGGCAGCAATTCTCTCGGTATGCCCAGATTGCGCAGCTGTTCCACCCGTTTGATCGACGCCCTGTCCCGTTTGAGCAGCCGCGTCACGGTGGAATGCGCCACGCCGAGACGGCCCGCGATGGAGAAGAGATCCATTTCGTGATACGTCAGCCACGCGCGAAGCGCGGTCTTGCGTTCCACCGCCGTCAGGTCAAGGACCAGTGTTCCGTTGTTGCTCATGTCGCCCCCTCATTGCATTCTGCTTGTATCCAAATCCATGTGCGCCCCAAACAGGCCGAAATCGGCCGTGTCGCACCCCACGACGCCGCCTTGGGGCGATTCAGCCATGGCCCGGATGAACCGGCCCGTGACTTCGCCCTTGCTGCTCACGCTCTCTATGAAGACCGCGCCCAGTTGGTAGACCTGGACGTCGTTACGTCCCGAAGGCTGATAAATGGAAGGATCGTAAAAGGGGATGAGCGCCACGCGCGGGCTGTCCAAGGGATCGGTGAAGGAACTGCCCTTGATGGAGTTGGAATCGCTATCCCAATACGCTCCCGGATCCTCGCTCATGAGATCGGCCAATCCCTGGTTGGTTGGGCCCACCATGTTGCCGGGCTCGACCTGCAGGGTGTCTCCCGGCTCCACGGACGCGTTGTTGGACCCCGTGCAGTCATTGGTCAGGTTCAGCCGGTAGGCCGCCGCGCCGGAGATGGGATCGTCCTTGTTGCTGGCCGGAAAATCCACGGGGTTGAAGTGCCCGTTCACGGCGTTGTCCACGTTGTCGCTCTGCTTGAGCGTGATCTGGGTCCCCAGGTCGGCTTCGCCGTAGCCCAACACCTCCACGGATCCGAGCTCGCAGGCGCTTTCGTAGTCGAGCTTGCCGTTTCCGTTGAGCTTTTTGTCCTCATCGCAGGAATCGTCCCAGGTAAACTTGGCCGGCGGCGACAGGGGCTTCAAGCATTTCGTACTTCTTGAACAAAAAAGGCTGGCCCTGGCCGTGGCCGAAACGTCCGCGAAATCCTTGCCGAGAATGGGACCGAGAAACAGGCTGACCGGATTGCCCCGGTCCGTGGTTCTGCCCACGGTCACTTCCACTTGGTCCACATTCTGGCTGGTGGGCGCGATGGGCGCTTCGCTGTTGTAAAACGTCACGTCCTGGGCGGTCACGGCCACGCTGGCCGAGTCGTCGCTTCCAAGGTTGCGCTGTCCGAAATCAACCGCCGTGGCGGCCACCTGGGTCAGATCGTCCCCAAAGGTCAGGAGCGACGAGGCGCCGGCCATGGCCGCCGCATCCGCCGCCGTCTGCAACTGGCTTCTTTTGTAGTGCAAAAATCCGTAATCCACGGCGAACGCCGCCATGCCGGCCAGAACGATAAGCGACAGGGCCACGATGACGGACACGGACCCACGTTGCGCATTGCTTATGAACTCAGGTCGCATAGATCCCTCCCGATCAGTTCCTGGCCTCGGCCTTGGCCACCAAAGGCGAAGGAACCACGTCCGTGATATCCTTCCAGGGGATGACCACCATCTCGCCATAGTCGTAGGTCACCTGGACGATGGCGGCGGTTCCCCGCTCGCCCCCGGCGTTTTGCACCGTGATGGTGGAAAAGCCGGGATCCAGGCCCGCGTCAGTCAGATATGCGTCCACAACCGACTGCGCGCTTCCTCCCCTGATGGAGGCCATGGCCCCTTCGCGGGCCGCCCGGGTGATGACGTACTTGGCATGGATGATCTGTCCGAAATCAATGACCGCCACGGTGAGCGGCGCGAGAATGAACGCCAGGATCAGCGCGAATTCCACTGCCGACGCGCCCTGGCGCCCCTTGGCGGCCAGGCCGTTGATGATGTCGCGCGCGTTCATGGCTCACCTACCATGGTGGAGCTTGCGACGATGGCGTTCGGCATGACCAGGCCCGAGATCAGTTGCGGCAAAATGAGCGGACTGAATGGAATCTGGACCGTGACGGTTATGGGTTGATTTCTGGGCCTGTCCAACGGGTCCACAGTGACTGTGGGGGCCGCGTTCACGCCGCCGTCCTGGGCCACCTGCACCGCCCAGGCCTCGACCTGGGCGTCGGAAATCACGCTGGGATCCAAAATGGCCATTCTGGCCGCTTCCGTAGCCGCCGCGGTGACGGAATGCCGCCACCAGAAATACCGGCCGAATTCAATGATCCCGAAAAGGAGCATGAATAAAACCGGCAAGATGACGGCCAGCTCCACGGCCGCCGCGCCTTTCTCCCCAATGATGCGTCGTGTCTTCTTCCTCATGGCCGGGTCCTCGCCTTCTCCCTTTTCCCGTCCGCGACCGGCGCGGACGGACTCCCGCTTTCCCGCCTTGATAAGGGGATAAGGCCATGTTGGAAGATCGTCGATTGGAAATGATCCTCACTAGATAGGGGTATTTCCCCATATTTTTTGCATTTTGCTTACGATCGCGGTAAGTTACAAATGCGTGACAGAGCAATAGGGAGTTACGCCCATAGTATAGGTAAAAACCCCTATGGCCTGAACGAAAAGAAGAGGGCCGCTGGGGATGCTCAGTCGATGAGGCCGAGTTTCATGGCGTAGCGCACAAGCTCCACGGAATTCTGCAATCCGAGCTTTTTCATGATGCTCGCCCGGTGGTGCTCCACGGTTTTGGCGCTGATGGACAAGGCGTCGGCGATCTCCTTGGTGTACATGCCTTCGACCACCAGGCGCATGACTTCGCGCTCGCGCTGGGTCAGGGAGTCATAGGCGGCGGCCCCCCCCGCCTCGTTTTTTTGCGGGAAATCCAGAAGACGCTTGGTCACCTCCTGGGAAATGCCCGGATCGAGATAGAATTCTCCGCGGGCCACGCTGGAAAGCCCCTCCAGCAGTTTTTCGGAGGCGGATTCCTTGGTGAGGTAGCCGGTGGCGCCCGCGTGAAAGGATTCCACGATATAGTCCACCTTGGAATGCATGCTGACCACGATGACGCGCAGCTTCGGGGCGGCGGCCTTGAGCTCCCGGATGAGCTGGATGCCGCTTTTGTCCGGCAGGGAAATGTCCACCACGGCCAGATCCGGAGAAACGGCCCGGACCTGCTTCAGGGCTTCGGCCCCGCTGCCGGCCTCTGCGGACACGGTGAAGCCGGCGTCCCGGCGGATGATGGTCTTCAGCCCCTCGCGAAAAAGCGGGTGGTCGTCAATGATCAAGACTGTCTTGGGATCCATGGCCTTTCCTTTGCACGTATGGGATTTCAGCAATGATCCTGGTCCCCTCGCCCGGCGAGGACTCGATGCGTAGTTTGCCATCCAGAAGGCGGGCCCTCTCTTCCATGCTGCGCAACCCCATGCGTTTGTTCTCCAGGGAACGGATGGCGGTCCCCTCCACATCGAAGCCGCAGCCGTCGTCCTCTATGCGCGCGATCACATAAGGATAGGAATCCACCACGCGCACGATCGCCCGGGACGCCCCGGCGTGCTTGCGCACGTTGTTGAGGGCTTCCTGGATGAGCCGGTAGACATTGATCTCCATGTCCGGGGTGAGCGCGGCCTGATCGAGCCCGGCGCAGACGCATTCCATGCGCACGCCGCTTTTTTCCTCGAATTCCTGGCACAGCTGGTTCACGGCCGCCGCCAGGCCCAGATACTCCAGGTTGGGCGGACGAAGGCCGTAAGACAGATCGCGCACGCCCGAGATGCAGCGTTGCATGATCCGCGACAGCTCGCCCATCTTGCGGCGCAGCTCCAGGGGCATTTCCCCGAAATCGTCGAACAGGGTCTCGCAGGCGATCTTCAGGGTGGAGAGATCCTGGGCCACATTGTCGTGCAAGTCCCTGGCGATGCGTCCGCGCTCGCTTTCCTGGGCCTTGATCAGGGCCCGGGTCAGGTTGCGGATATTCTCCTCGGCTTTTTTCAGCTCCGTGATATCCGTATCCGTGCCCACGAAGCGCACGGCCTCGCCGTTTACGTCCCGGACGATCTGGCCGCGCACGTAGATCCACAGGATGGCCCCGCTTTTGGTCACCATGCGCCGCTCGCCCGAATAGTCGTTGAAGCCGTTTTCGATGCGCGCGGTCATGGTCCGCATCACGCTGTCCCTGTCCTCGGGATGGACATGGGATATCCATGTCCGCATGTCGTGGACCTGTTCGGATTCCTCGAAGCCGAGCATGGCCATGAGGCTCGGGTCCAGGTAGAACCGGCCGGTATTCAGGTCCCAGTCCCACACGCCCACCTTGGCCGCCCGGGTGGCCAGCTCGTAGCGGTGCTCGCTTTCCTTGAGTTCCTCGTGGGCCCTGTCGATCTCCCGCAGCATGTCGTTGATGGCGCCGGACAGGGAGGCGATCTCGTCCTTGCCCGGGACGCTCGTCAGCCTGGGGCGTCCCGGATTCGCCTTGATGTCCGCGATCTGCCCGCCGAGACTCGTGATGCGCGAGAGAATCCGGTGTTCCACCAATAAAAGCATGGCCAGGCCGAAGGACAAGCCGATGATGAGCAGAGCCACGAAATTATACCGCAGGGTCAGGACCCCCTGACGGTAGATGTCCCGGGAAATGGACGCCTCCATGGCCATGACGGGATGGTCTTCAATGTCGTTCACCAGTCCGAAGCCGTAGATCCTGCTTTCGCCAAGGGGAACGATCTGAAACTGTCCGGTGCGCAACAGGGCGGGCAAGGCGCCCGCCAGGGGGCGCGGCAGGTCCTTGGCGTGGATGTCGTAGAGACGCAGATCGATGCGCGTGCGCTTGCGCAGCCGCTCCATTTCCGCCGCGTCCAGATAGCGGACCATGACCAGAAATCCCCGGGCCGGGCCCTGGTTGAGGCTGGTCATGATGGGGCTGACGGCCAGGAGCGCGAGCCCGTGCGGCAGCATGACCACCCCGCTTTCGGGTTCGCCCTTGTCCGGGGAAAGCGAGAGCCTGGAGTCGCGGGTCAAAATCTCGCGCAGGGCCTCCGGGACGGGAAGCTTTTCGCCGCTGTGGTAATCATAACCCAGCCCGTAGACCAGGTTGCGCTCAAGATCGAGAAACAGGATGAAATTCAGCCGCAGATCGGTGAACGAGGTCAGAGCCAGATTCGACTGGATATAGTCCTCGTTCCTGTTTTTGACGAAGGCGTAGGTGTCGTCCCATTTGGCCCAGTCCACCAGAATGGAGGACAATTCCGACTCCTCGTTGCGCAGGGCGCTGATGCCGCGCATGAGGTTTTGCACCACGAACTTCTTTTCCAAAAAAGTGAAGCTTGACAGGATATTATAATTTGAGATGGCGTACAGAAACCCGAAAAGCCCCGTAAAGGTGGCGAATATGATCAATATGGTGGTCTTGCGCAGGCTCATCGTCAGCCGTTTTGTTCAAGGTTGCCGGGCAGTCCCATGACGAACGTCCGTATTTCATCGCGCACCCGGCGATAGGGCGCAAGGCGCTCCTCTTCCGTGGCGGCGCCCGCCGCAAGCGCGGGGGGATCATCGAATCCCGCGTGGACCCGTTTGGCGGCGCCGGGAAAAAACGGGCAGCTCTCATTGGCATGGCCGCACAGGGTTACGATGTAATCGAAGGACGCGTCCGGAAGCTCCCGCGTCAGCTTGGAAACCTGCCCCGAGATGTCCACCCCGGCCTCGGCCATGACCCGGACCGCGTCCGGATTGAGTCCGTGCTTTTCCACCCCCGCGGACCAGGCCTCCACAGCGTCCGCCCGAAGCGCCCGGGCGAATCCTTCGGCCATCTGGCTGCGGCAGGAGTTGCCGGTGCACAGAAACAATATTCTGGTTTTGGACATGTCGCGTTTCCCCATCAGTCCGGTCTTCTATTCTTGTACAATGTTATGGGCCAAAAGCAAGGCGCGAGTCGCCCCGCGCCTCGCTTTCCTCGACGCCTACCGGGCAGGACCGGTTTCGTGAACAATCCCGGATGGGGTTTTCACGACATGGGGAAAATATTTTTTTCGGAACCACAAGGCCGCATTCACCAGGGAGATAAGCACCGGGACCTCCACCAGAGGCCCGATGACGGCGGCGAAGGCCTCGCCGGAATCGATGCCGAACACGGCGATGGACACGGCGATGGCCAGTTCGAAATTATTGGAGGCGGCCGTAAAACTCAAGGCTCCCGACTGTTCGTAATTGGCCCCGGCCTTCATGGACAGGAAGAAGGAGCCGAAGAACATGACCAGAAAATAGATGCAAAGCGGAACGGCGATCAACAAAACATCCAGCGGCAGCCGCATGATGTATTCGCCCTTCAGGGAGAACATGACCACGATGGTGAACAGCAAGAATATCAGGGTAAGGGGGCTTATCACCGGCGTGAACCTGGTCTCGTACCATGCCGCGCCCTTGAGCCTGATCCCGATGAAGCGGCTGGCCGCGCCCGCCAGGAAAGGAATCCCCAGGTAGATGAAGACGCTTTCGGCGATCTGGCCCATGGAGACGTCCACGGCCATGCCCGTCAGCCCGATCCATTCGGGCAAAACAGTGATGAAGAAATAGGCGTAGGCGGGAAAGAGCAGGACCTGGAAAATGGAATTGAAGGCCACCAGTCCTGCGCAATACTCCGCGTCGCCTCCGGCCAGTTGGTTCCAGACGATGACCATGGCGATGCACCGGGCCAGGCCGATCATGATCAAGCCGACCATGTAGTCGTGATGGCCGGACAAAAAGGCCACCGCCAGGGCGAACATGAAAAGCGGCCCGATAACCCAGTTCTGGACCAGGGAGAGAATCAGGACGCGCACGTTGCGAAACGCCTCGCCCAGGCGCTCGTACCGCACCTTGGCCAGGGGCGGATACATCATGAGGATAAGTCCGATGGCGATGGGAATGTTGGTGGTTCCGATCTGATAGGCGTTGACCACATTGCGTACGCCGGGGAAAAAATACCCCCAGGCCACGCCCGCGAACATGGCCAGGAAAATCCACACGGTCAGGTACCTGTCCAAAAAGGATAGTTTTTTAGTCAAGTTTTTCGTCATGGCTTGGCCCTCCCAGACTTCACTATGAAAAAAACCGGGACGCTCGCCGCGCCCCGGTCCGATTACTCGTCCGCTTCCTGAAGCGCCTCGGCCGCATACCCAACGGCCTCAAGGCATACCTTCTCGAAAAGCCCCTTGTCCCTGGCCTCCTGCACCCCCTCGGCAGTGGACGGGTCGCAGCCGAGGATTTTCCCGCAAACCGGGGACCCGAACCGTTCGGTGAATGCATCCATGAATTCCTGGGCCAGGGCGTAGGTTAGACGCTTGGCCTCGAGCCCCTGCGGGCCGCCGCCCCCATGGCGCAGGCCCAGGACCATGATCGCGCCGCTCACCGCGCCGCAGGTCGCGCCGTGGGAAAGCCCCACGCCGAAGCCGGTGGCCAGCTTGATGGCCGTTTCCTCGGAGAGTCCCAGGGATTCGGCGTAGGCGGCCAGGACGGCCTGGGAGCAGTTGCAGCCGTTTTGGAAATAGCGTCTGGCGCGTTCGCCGGGGTTCATACGCGCGCCCTCCCGTCATCCATCGCGGCCAAAAGCTTCGCGCCCTCAGCCGCCGCGGCCGCGACGGCCTCCTCAGCGGGCGGGGTTTCGCCCTTTTTCATGCCCATGTCCGTCAGCCGCAAATGAGCGAAACCGGTAAAGCCGGCCTCCTCCAGGCTCTTCTTGGCGCAGTCCAGGGGGCAGCCGTCCATGGCCAGAATCCCGGATGCGGCTTCCGTGGTTTTCATGATGCCGCTCACGCGGCCGCCCACTCCCGCCAGACAGAACATCTTGCCCGCGCCAGCGGCGTTCAACCGCCTGGCCGCCCCATCGGCCACGGCGCCCACGTCCGCCGCCCCGGAACAGGCGAAGATCAATTTCGGCGCGCCCCCGCAGGCGCATCCCATCTCCTTCGGCATACTCTCCCCTCCTCGTTTCGCCTCGCCCCAGATCCTCGCGCCGCGCTCTCAAAACGAGCGCGCAGGAACGTTGAGGACAGCGGTTTGACGCCCTTTTCGTGAAGCAGGGCGTCATTTCTCCATGAACGTCACCTTAGCCGGCGATCCACTCTTTCAGTTCCGCCTTGGACGGAACCCTGCCCACGACCTTCACCTGTCCGTCCACGACCACGCCGGGCGTGGCCATGACCCCGAACGCCGCGATCTTCTGGAAATCCGTGATCTTCTCCACCAAGGCCTCCACGCCCGCCTCAGCCACTACCTCGCGCACGCTTTTCTCCAGCTCCACGCATTTGGGGCAACCCGGTCCAAGAACCTGAATCAGCATGTCGATCTCCTTTTGTTGCGCCGCCGGTCGCGGCCGTACGGAAAGGTCCCGGTCATCGCTGGGCTCTTTGCGCCCTTCCTTTCCATTGTTACGCCGCCCGGAGGCGGATGCCTAAATAATCCGGTTGAACATGTATCCAACCAGAAGGATGCCGAAGCCCAGGACCGCGATAAAAGCCGCGATGAGCCTGGGCTTCAAAACCTTGCGCAGGATGACCATCTCCGGCAGGGACAGGGCGATGACCGACATCATGAAGGCCAGAACCGTGCCCAGGGCCGCGCCCTTGCCCAAAAGCGCCTGCACCACCGGGATGATGCCCGCCGCGTTGGAATACATGGGAATGCCCACGGCCACGGCGGCCGGAACCGACCACCAGGCGTCACGGCCCATGATCCCGGCCAGAAAATTCTCCGGGGCGTATCCGTGGATGCCCGCGCCCACGGCGATGCCCAGCAGCACGTAGAACCAGACCTTGCCCACGATGTCCCTGACCGCGATCCAGCCGCTTTGTATCCTGTCGTTCATCGTCAGCCGCGAGTCCGGAACGAGGTTGGGGTCGGTGCGGATGGCCCGCACCCAGTCCTCGATCTGACCTTCAAGCTTGAGCCGCCCCATGACCCATCCAGCCACGATGGCCACGGCAAGGCCGGTCACGAGATACAGCGCCGCCACCTTCCAGCCCAACAGGCCGTATAAAAGGACCAGGGCGATTTCATTGACCATCGGGGCGGCGATGAGAAACGAGAAGGTCACGCCGAGCGGCACCCCGGCCGTGACGAAGCCGATAAAAAGCGGCACAGCCGAACAGGAGCAAAAGGGGGTGACGATGCCGAGACAGGCGGCCAGGACGTTGCCTACGGATTCGCGCCTCCCGGCGAGTATTTTCCGGGTGCCCTCGGGCGTGAAAAAAGAACGCAGGATGCCCACGAAAAACACGATGATCGTCAGCAACATGAGCACCTTGGGCGTGTCGTAGACGAAAAAGGCCACAGCCTCCCCAAGATGGGAGCTTTCGCTTAATCCCAGAAGATCGTAGGCGAAAAACCGCGAAAAAGGCTCCAACTGGCGATAGACGAGATACCAGACGAGGGATGCGGCCGCGATGGCGGCTATCTTCCCGGCAATCCCGGATTTCTCGGGGCGGGAATCGTTGTTGTTCACTGTGGCGCAGGCGCACCCGATGGGTTCGATCGGTTTCATGACAGCTCCTTTTCCGGCCGGGCTAACGTCCGCCGCACAAGGTTTCCCGGTCCACGAAAGGCAGCCTTCCGCGCAGGGTTATGAGTTCAGGGTCATCGTCAAGGGACTGGCGCAAATACCCGAGCATGGCCTTCGCAGGTTCGGACGCGGCTTCCCCGGCCAGGCGGTAGTTCACCCACTGACCGATCTTGGCGCTTTCCACCAATCCGGCTTCCTCAAGTATTTTCAGGTGCTTGGAGACGGTGGGCTGGGCCAGGCCCACAAGCTCCCTGATCTCGCACACGCACAGATCGCGCGATTCCAGAAGCTTGAGGATCTTCACCCTGCCCGGGTCTGAAACGGCCTTTGCCACGCGAATGAATTGCTGTATTTGCATATTGCCATATAGCTATATACAAAGCGGCGGCTTGTCAAGCCGGTCAACCGGATTGGCTGTGAAAACGCCTGAACCCCTTCGGAAACGCGGGCGGCGGGTTATGCGGAACGGTCGTGGAAGGTCTAAACAACCCTCCGCGGCCGCCAAGAACGCTGCCCGGCAAGCGGTCCAGACGAGGCCATCGCGAACCCCGCCCTGCGGCGCGAATCCATGAAAAACAGAAACCGGGATCAGTACCGCCCGTAACGTTTGATGATTTCCCGGACGTAGCGCCTGGTTTCGTCGATGGGAGGGACGCCGCCCTCCTGGGAGACGCGGCCGGGACCGGCGTTGTAGGCGGCGAGCGCCAGCCGTACGTCCCCGCCGAACCTGTCCAGCATGGCCTTGAGGTAGCGGATGCCCGCCTCGATGTTGTGGGCGGGATCGAAGGGGTTGTCCAGATTGAGGTCCTTGCCCGTGTCCGGCATGATCTGCATGAGCCCCTGGGCGCCCTTGCCCGAGACGGCGCCCATGTCGAAACCGGACTCCACCTCGATCACGGCCTTGACGAGATCGGGATCGACGCCCTGGCGGCGTGAATAATACCGGACAAAGGCCATGACCTTGTCCCGGTCCACATCCTTGGGCATCTGCAAATAATAGAAGGGCTTGAAATGCTCATTGACCCGGCGGTTGCTCAGATGCAGCACGCCCTTGTCGTCCTTGTAGGAATAGAAATCCTCGGCCAGGACCGGCGCCGCGAGGACGGCGACAACCCAAAAACAACAGAGCCCCGCGGCAAGCGGGCGAAGAAGCGGCAAGGCGGTTACGCGCATGGCCGCAAGGTGGACCGGACATTCATAAAAGTAAAGCGGCGTTATGGCGGCTATTTGAAGGCCAGCCTGAAATCCGAAACCGGGACGCGCTCGACGGCGTCGCCGGAGCCCATGGTCCAGCCGAAAAGAAACGTATCGAAAAACGCGTGGTTGGCGGCGTTGAGCTCCACGGTTTTCTCCAAGGTCGGATTATTCCTGGAGTAATCCACAAGCACGTCGTCGCAATCCCGGCAATCCACCCAGGATTTGAGCTTATATTCATACCGGCCTGATCTATTGACTGTTTTTGCGCGCGTCACCTCCATGCGAAAATTGTGACCGCCCTGGTGAAGCCATGCGTCAGCGCCGGATTTCACATAATACCCCGCCGTATCCACGATGTTCTTGGAGGCGGGATTGACGGGCTGATCGCCGCCAAGTCCGGAGCCCACGGCCTCCACCACGCCACCCCGGGTATTTACTCTCGAATGACGGTTGTCGTCATAGGAACAGGGATATGTGGTATAATCGCCGCATGTCCCGGAATCATCCTCGAATCCCCAGTAGACATAGGCCACATGATCCTTCACGGCGCCGTCGCATCGCGAACCGGCCAAGGTGGGCGTCTTGGAGCCTTCATTTTTATAGATGTCGAATTCCACGCCGAATTTCGGCGGGATGAGCCCTTTGCGATCCACTGTCTTTCCTGGACCGGCGTAACCCAAAAGCTCCCCCATGGAGAGATCGCCGCCGCAACGCCCTGCGTCGTTTTCCGCGCCGTTAATTACGGCGAAAACGAAGCCGTCTCCCGAGTTGGCGTTTCTTGCGGCGTTTTCGAAATTGAACGAGAAGTATGCCCGGAAGCCGCCGCCGAAGCGGCATTCCCCCCCCCGGCAGCCCCCAAGGGAAGAATTGCCTGAATACCAGACGGCGCCGTATGAATCCCGGCCCTCGTCACCCAGGATGACGGCGGAGACATCCTCATCAATCACGATAATATCGCGAGCGGGTTCGGACTCCACAGGGGATGCGAATTCGGCGAGATCATCAGCGAAACTGATGTACTCCGAGCCATGGCGCTTGCCCCGAAGCGAAAAGGCGCCCTCTTGCGTCGAGCCCTGATCAACCGTTCCCGTGACAGTAAACGGGTAGTCGCCTTCGGCGTCCTTTTCGGACACGGCGATCGTGATGATTCCGGCATTTCCCAGACTGAGCTGTTTTGACCCGCCCGCCAAGTCCTCAAAGGCGGCGAGGTCAAGGCTCGAAACATAATTGGCGCCGGAGAGCGCCAGGTAATAGGCGCGCGCGCCTACGGCTTTACGCACTTTGGTTCGCGCGGCGAGAGACGCGAGGGAGGAGAGGCCCATGGAAAGCGCGGCGCAAACGATCAACGCGGCGATGGTGGAAAGAAGCGCGGTTCCGCGCTGAGAATCCGTTGAGCGCCCGTCAGTTGAAGTGACTTGTTGGCGACGGAAGGCGATGCGCGCCTTGGCGGGCGTGAGGTGCAACGGCTTCATAACGACGAGCCAATTATATAGTAATATTCATACTAAAATAAGCTTGCATGTCAATACACTACACAATTATACCCACATATATATTTAACTCGCAATACTCATGATCTTAACGCATACAAGCCATACGTTCAAGCGATATACATGGGAGTGGTAGAAGACAAACATATAACAGTCTTCCATCGTTAATATATCGCAAGGGAAATTCATGCCTGCTCAAAAAACGAAAAAATATGGAAGGTGGGAAAGGCCACAAAGGCAAGAGGAGCAGAAGTCTTTGGATAGCAAATTGAGCGAGAGGCCGCTGGCGTCAAAGCGCAGTCGCCTTCTGACATACCGCCCAATGCGCTGTGGCTGGAAAATTGTCCTTCAGCGGTCTGTAAGTCATTACCATATCTAAAACGAGGTTATTTCAATAAGTTACTATTTATCACAAGGGCCATTTGGCTGTCGGTGAATTATGCCGCGCTATCGAGACGCCGCGTCCGGTGAAAATGAAGACCACTGCGCAATTCCTGAAAGCCTGTAAGCGCCTACAACTCATAATCCCAACCAATCAAGGTTGTTATGGGATTCCAAAATGGCGAAAGCCTTTTGTCGCCGAAGGGCCCGTCCCCAATAATCGTGCAGTGGGTTAAAACAATAAAGGAAAGAGCGCGCGCCCCATCAAAGAAAACATGCGTCGCCCATCATAAGGATCTACAGGGAGCATTCGCTCGGCGAAAGCTGAATCGCAAAGGAGCGCGTCTTGAAAAAAAAGCCTAGCGCGTGGGCAAGGAAGAGATGTCAATGCAAGCCAAAAAGCGGCAACAGGCCGAAGTTCGAAAGCGTCCGGATCGCCGCCGCGTCAGGTGGAAACAAGCTATTCAATAATTGGCCTTAATATAGTTCGATTCGACATAACGAGAGGAATACCAACTGTTATTCGGGTTGATCTTGCCGTTGATGCTGAACATGGAACCGAGAATCAGCGATCCTCCTCCCGGCTGGATATTCCCATCCGCCATTATCGCTCCGAACCAGTTGCTGCCGCCATTTAACGTAAACGCCCCCTTTGTTCCCACAAATACCTTGGCGGCATCATCCGCGTACGATGCGTTCAAGTTGTTAAAGGCAGATGAATAGCAGTTATTTATGGTTGAGGTTTTAACGTACACATCACCGTTTAACGTGACGTTTCCTGTTACAAATATATTGATATCTCCGCCTGAAACGTCAAGACACAGCTTTGAACCTCCTCCCCCAGTCAAACTTGTAAAATAATAATTACCAGCGGTGAGCTTCAAAGTCCCTGTAAAGCTCTTCGATTGCGATGCGGTGAATGATGGAAGCTGCAGATTGAATGTTTTTTCGCATGAGCTTGGCGCAATGGCTGCGGTAGGCCCGGTATGGTATGAACCGCTAGCCCAGGTAAATCCTGAAACTGGAGGTGAGTTCGCATAGATATCACCGTAGAAAGTGCAATTCTGTAAATAAACAGTACCTAAGGAGTGAAGATCAGCGTGGAACTGTGACCATGTTATCATCTTAATGCCATCGTCCGCATAAATGGCATATCTGGCATTATATGTCCCATCTGGATTTTTCCCAAATCCGCCTTCCAAGGAAACAAAGCCCTGGCTATTGATGTTGCCATAAATATGACCAGACCACGATATGGTCACATTCCCTTTCACATACACGTCGCCGTAAATGGCGCCGCTTCCGGAGAGCGCCAGATCACCCTGCACGTAAACCGTCCCCGTCACTATCCCGCTGCCCGCCACGTTCAGATCGCCGTTGATGCAAACGGTTTTACCAGCGCCGCCGATGGCGACGCTCCCGCCGACGTTGAGGCTCGACTCCGTATAAACGGAACCTTTAATTTTCGTATCGCCGCCAAGCGTCAGGTTTTGCGCATATACGTCTCCTTCGTAGGAGGCGCTGAGCGTTATCGAGTTCGCGATGAAAAGCATGTCACTGGCTGGACTCCCCCCTGTTCCAGAAGAACTTTTCGGGGTTACCTCCGCCAAAATCAAAAACTTCGCTCCCTGGCTGGAAGAGGCGTTCACGCGGCCCTCAGCGGACACGGGATATTTTCCGGTGGCGCCGTCCTTCGCTCCCACAGTGATAAGAACTGAAGCATTGTCCCCAAACGTCAATCCGAAATCGCTCAACGCCTGCACGCGGATGAACTCAGCCTCCTCATTGGCGCGCATGTAATTAAGACCAGCCAGGGCCGCGTAGTAGGCTTCATCCCCGAAGGCGCCGCTCGACACCGACAGGGACGAACCGGGACTGAGCTTTGCTATGCCAGCTCCCACCGCCCCAAGAAGCATGATCGCAGCGATAATGTAAAGCAGGGTTGATCCAGCGTTATTTTTGAACGATGAGAGCCTCTCGCGGCGTATTGTCGATTTCCACATTTTTTTTCCTCCCGCCTTGCCCAACCTGCATATCTCAAAAAGCGAGCGGCCACTCTCAAAGAACTTCTGCGCAATAGTGATGGTTATCACATTCGCAAAACGCATGGTTGTCCCAGCCGGTCAACTCCCTACGTTGGCCACCTTTCCCACAACTGCCTGCATGGAATAGGGTTGTTCATAATCATTCGCTATTTTAATAGTGAAGGATACTTTCACGAGAACAGTGTCCGAAGCGAAGCTTGTTTCGGAGTTTCCTGCTGAATCAACGTAGACAAAAGCAAGAGTATTTGCTTTTACATTGTCCAAAAGTACATCTCCATCGTAGAGGATCGTATCGTCAGTCTGTGACAAGGTTATTTCATCGCTTTCGACGCCGCCTCCAATACCTTGAGGATACGTCGGAAAATCACCCACATAGGTCAATGAGGTGGTCGAACTTGCTTTTACGGCCGTAGCTGCGGTATCAATATAGGTAAAGTCGATGATCATTCTATTGATAGCCGCCTGCGTTTTTTGCGCCATGGCGGAATTCACCTTAGTCATCATATAGGTTTCTACGGCTTTTGAAAGCGCGTAGGTGCCGCCAGTGGCCAAAATACCCACCAGAACCAAGGCGGCTATAATCTCTATCAGCGTGAAACCGCTTTCATTTCTCGTCATTACACGGACCATTTCGGAACCTCGACTATTATAAAAAGCATCTTCTAGCGTACTGTAAATAAATAAGTCAATGGCTGCTGATTCGTACTGGAATTCGGCCGTATAGTCACTTTAAGATAATCAGTGGTAGACGCTGAAGTACTTTCAGCGCCAGAACTATCATAACTAACAAAATGGTTGTCAATTACGTAATACTGAATACTATCCAGCGTACTTGTAGAACCCTCTGATCCAACCGTCGCTTTAAATGTCTCCAAATCAGACTGTAAGATACTCGATCCAATGTTGTTCCAATTGGCTATCAGCTGCTCCATCACTATAGTCAAATCAACATCTTGTTTCAATGTCTTCGACGGCTGAGCGCTTTCAGTAAAAGCGTTAGTAAAAAGCGTCGAAAACATGGTCGCCATAATGCCCATAAGAACAAACGTAATTATGATCTCGATCAAGGTGAAGCCTTGATTCGGATTTTTTCGTTTAACAATAGCCAAGCTGCGCGCAACATTCATTCGATAAATCCCGTGTTCTCTGTTATGGTCACGGTAACATCGGCGCTTCCTGAAACCACGATACTCTGATCGCCCGAAATGGCGCTCCCATCGTCAGGATCGACCGGACGCCCCCTGTAGTCGAACCAATACGTTCCGCTTCCGGAAGTAACGCTTGTGGGCGATTTGAAAAGATGTTTGGCATCATCCCCAGGCATGATTTCATTCGATTCCGTATGAGGAGATTCATTCGATTTTTTTCGCAGCGTAAACCCATCGCTCTCGACCAGAACCCCCCACAGGTCAACGTCGCTCATGGCCCGGGCTTGAGCGTAACGCAAGGCCGACGCCAAGGAGTCAGCTTCTGCAATGGCCGTTGAATTATCATCCCCGATGCTCACCAAGGCCAATGCGGAGACGATGGCAACGATAACAAGCGCAGCGACGAGTTCTATAAGTGTCATGCCTCGTCTGGCGTCATCAACATTGAGATCACGTGTCCTGTTCACCGAAATCTTGCCGCCTTTTTCCATGTATCCTCAAGACGCTTCCATGATGGCGCCAGGCGCTCGCGAATTTCAATTGCCAACACAACTCTGCCAAATTATGATGTTATTCAAAATAGACACAATGCATGTCGCTTAGTCTTCGAAAGGCTTCGCCCCCAATCCGCGTATTGGCGTGCATACCGAATATAATTTTAAATAATCAATGAACATTACGAGATAAATATGGGCATCATTCCCAAAATAACAAGCCAAAAAGACATCTCAACCCTGGGATTGTCCGCCCTTCTTCTGTCCATAACAGCCTTATGCTATTGGCCATCGCTTAATTATCTTTTCGTCTATGACGATTACGGCTACGTCGTATCAAACTTCAAACTTTCACAGGGAATTACCCGTGAAACGCTAAAGTGGGCATTTACCACATTCGATCAAGCCAACTGGCACCCGCTCACCTGGATATTTTATCTTGTTGAATTCCAATATTTTGGTCTTGATCCTATCGGCTATCATATTATCAATATAATCCTGCACGCAGCCAATGTCATTCTTTTCTTCTTGATTCTCAAAGCGCTTTCGAGCAGCTCTTCACGCTCTTTTTTTGCTTCCTTGATCTTCTGCGTCCACCCCACTCATATTGAATCCGTGGTCTGGATCAGTGAGCTCAAAGACGTATTAAGCTGTTTTTTCTGGATGATAGCGATGATTGCTTACTTCTCGTATACCCGGAAAAAGAATTTTTGGACGTACGTCGCGACATTCATCAGCATAGCTCTCGGCCTTATGGTAAAACCCATGCTGGTCACGCTGCCTTTTGTTTTCATACTCCTTGACGCATGGCCCCTTGGTCGGCTGCAGGTCGCTCAAACAGACGAGACGCCTTTCTGGAAAGTATTCTTTAATCTCTTTCGCCCCTCTCAGTCCTCTTTATACGTACTCCTTATTGAGAAAATTCCTTTTTTCCTTTTAGTAATTATGTCTTCAGTCATGACATTCATCGCGCAACGAGATGGCGGTGCTGTGGCCTCACTCCAGCATCTTCCTTTATTTGAGCGTTTTGGAAATGCCATCATATCTTACATCACATACTTATACCATTTTATCTGGCCCGTATCGCTTGCATTCCACTACCCGCATCCCGGATCCTGGCCTTTACTGGAGACACTCTGCTGCTCAGCTATCCTTATTTGCATATCGATAGCAGCAATCATTTTGCGTAAAACGTTTCCATATCTCCTTTTCGGATGGCTTTGGTATCTTGGAACGCTTGTACCGACCATTGGGATTGTCCAGGTAGGCACCCAGGCCTTGGCTGATAGATATCTCTACATTCCATCTATCGGCATTTGCATCGCCCTAGTTTGGGGATTTGTCGACTTAGTCAACAGAATCTACCATGGAAGACTCATCCTTATTTCACTTGGATGTTCAATTATCTTCATGCTCATGATAGCTCACGTATCATATCTTAAATACTGGAGCGACGAGATTTCACTCTACACGCATGGCATCAAAATAACAGGTCCGCACTATGTTGCAATGCACAATCTTGGCTATATATACCTTTTGCTAGATGAACTTGACAAATCACAAGAATATCTAGAACAGGCTATAGCATTTTCTCCTAATTCATTTAAGGCTCACAACAACCTTGGACTAGTTTTCGCCAAAAGAAAGCAATACGACAAGGCAAGAAGCGAATTTCTCACTACGGCTCAAATCAATCCACAAGGTGCAACTCCATACATCAATCTTGCCAATATCGAATTTGATTTGAGCGATTTTCAAAAAGCCATTATATACCTGCAAAAAGCTCTCGAACTAGAGCCTGATTCACCAGTCGCCCACGGAAATCTTGCATTTGTATACTATTCAAAAGGTGAATATGATAAGGCAGAATTTCATTACCTCAAGGCACTTGAAATTTACCCCAAATACTATACGGCCATGTATCGCCTTAGCCTGTTGGAACTGAAAAGACAGCACTGGACTAAAGCCCTTCAATACTCAGAAAAATCCATTGCACTAGACCCCACATCTTTTGAAGCCTGGAACAACAAAGGCACTGCATACATGGGATTGAAAGACTACAGCAAGGCAAAATCAGCTTTTGAGAAAGCGCTTGAACTTAAAAGTGATTTCAAGCCGGCAATCGATAATCTATCCGCTCTCCATAATCAATATGATACTGGCGAGCAACGCCCTGAAAATCTTTGAAATTATCCATCGAGAGTTACACTTTAGCTGCGTATGCTGGTCAATCCCTGCAAAAACCGGCTGCGTTATTTTGTCAGAATCCAAATAGGACTGCGCTTCATTGTTGCGCATGTGACAGATATGAAGCGCCCCCAGCTTCCTTCCGTGAACGAAGCCGTTCATGCCCAACGGAGAAGCATCCATCCAGGAACTGCCATAGAATCTCTCGATCATGGCGTCTCTCCAGGGCTTGCCGTTATCATTCAATGCTCATTCAAGTCCCTGAACCACAACCAAACTTGAATCTGACACTTCTGCGTAATGGGTTGAGAAAGATGTCTCCGACAGGTTAAGGCTAGCGCTCCAATAAACCCCACAATAATTTCAAAAGGTATTGATTTTGGATCAAGCGGTGGCAGGCAGCTAAACTTTGCGCATCGGTCTTACGCTTTGGAATCAATCTTTGATCCATTGCCCGGCTCAAGAGACGGTCTTATCTCGTTCTTTCAGCAACCCTTACAATTCAACTACAGCAAATCAATATGCAAAGTCGATTCAAGCAGCCGTCTTGAGCGTCTTCGCGGCAGTCGAACAGGTTCGTCCTCGCCACCACGGGCGACACTCGAATTGTTAAGGGAAAAAATCCACAAAAAAGCCAACCCCTTACGACGCCTTGTAAAGGGTTGGCTTTGAATAATACCACCGCGTCATTTCAGAAAGCGACGCAGCGATGCTTATAACACGCTATTGATACATGTAAAATGTTTTAGAACGATTCGAAGAGTCTACGCTGCTGACCCACGTGGGACCGCTTGATACGGTAACCGTAACGAGTCCGCTAGCATTCCCGATGGAGCCCACGAATTCACCAACGGTCAAGGAACCGGTGGCAGGCGCCCAGGCCGTGGAGTCGCCACCAGTCATAAGATGGTTGGCGTACTGCATTGATGCTGAAGAAGCAAGCGCCGCAAGGGCGGAATTCACAGCCTTGTTCCGGGCCTCTTGCTGCATGTCGATGTATTTGGGCACGGCCACGGCGGCGAGGATGCCGAGGATGACCAGGACCGCGATGATTTCAATCAGCGTAAAACCGCCTTGACCCCGAACTTTTTTGCTTTCGTCCATGAATGCCTCCTCCATGGAATGGTTAGATTTCCCCTCCCGCCGGAAAACAAGCCGCCAGGATCTTTGATATTCAATTGCATTCTTTATGCCATAACTCTATAGGAATCAATATTAATTTATTATAATAATTTCATGGTATTAAGATATAATGATTTTCCGTCCATGATTCATCCTCTCAAAAAAACTCCTTTATTTGATGATTAATCCTTAATAAATGTTGCATATTCCGATGTCTACAAAATTTGATGATTTTGATTTTCTTACAATTTCCAACGAAGTTCAACAAAATGCTCCCGCTGAATTCCCGCGCCAGAAGAACCGCCGTCTCCTTGCCTGTGAATGAAAAACGCGCTTGGCTGCGCATTCACACTAACCATCCCCCTCGACAGCAGGGCGTTGCGCCTTCAACCGGTCACGCAAAGGCCTTAATGGCATGGATGTGTGGTGAGCCCAATATGCGCCATGATGCGGGGATATATAAAGAGCGCGGCGACGTGACGAAGACGGAAATTTGTTTGTTTAATACTGCAATCGCGCAAGTATGACGTTGCTGACCAGCATGCCGTTTTTCGTCAACCGTAAAAAACCCCGATTGATGCGTATCAACCCGTTCTGCCGAAGGCCCTGGATGAGCGGAGCATTGTCTTTCAGAAAGTCCCTGCCTGTCGTCTTGCGATAATCAGCGAGCGAAAGACCCTGTGAAGTCCGAAGTCCGAGCATGACCATCTCTTTGATCGTTTCATCAGGGGCAAGTTCTTGCGCATCAGCTCCGATGGACTTGTCGCGGGTGCGGTTGGCGTACGTTTTGACGTCCCGTGGATTCTCATGACGGGAGCCGGAAAGGGTCGATACGGCTGACGGTCCAAGTCCGAGATAGTCCTCTCCTTTCCAATACCCGCTGTTGTGTCGGCTCAAAAAACCCATGCGGGCGAAATTGGATATTTCATATTGGATGTATCCTTCCGCCTCCAGATATTCCGCCCCCAGCATGAACATCCTGGCCTGCTCGCCCTCTTCGGGAAGCGACGTCTCGCCGCGTCCGACCAATTCCTCAAGCGGGGTATCCGGCTCCACGGTCAGACCATAGCAGGACAGATGCTCTGGACGCATCTTGACTACTGTCTTGAGCTCCTCCAGCCATTGGCTGACGCGCTGGCCGGGAAGCCCCCATAAAAGGTCGAGGCTGACATTGGTGAAACCTGCTCGCCGCGCAAGACCGTAGGCCATGACGGCCTGCTGGGCGGTATGCGGCCGTCCGAGAAAGGTCAGGTCGGCGTCGGACAGGCTCTGCACGCCGATGCTCAGCCGGTTGACGCCATAGCTTCGAAGATCGCGCAGATACCCCGCGTCCACGGTGGAATCCGGATTTGCCTCGAAGGTGAATTCCACATCAGGCGCGATATCGAATTGTTTGGCCAACTCCGGCATGATCCTGGCGAGCGCCCAACTCGGCAAAAGCGTGGGGGTGCCGCCGCCGAAATAGACGGTGGAGACGGCGGGACGCCCCAGGCGCCCGCTCCACAGACGCATTTCCCGGATCAGGGCGTCGCAATAGATCTCCAGAGCCCCCATGTCGAGAACCTGGGAGGCAAAGGCGCAATACAGGCATTTCTTGCGGCAAAAGGGAACATGTACGTAAAGCAGCACAGGGTCTATCCTTGAAAAAACGCCCGCCGGGAGGCTTGCCCGCAGTCATGACGGGACGATCCGGATGAAAAGCCTGTTTGACGCGATGGGACACACGGGGCAAAGATACGCATCCACGCAACCGGCTTCAAGGAAACGCGAATGCTCTATTTGTTCGGCAACTGTCAAACAGGTTTTTTGACCCAGGCCCTTGTCGGGCGGGGCATTGCAGCGCGGCATTTTTCCCTGGCCTCGCCCCTGACCAGACTGCGCTCACCTGGTCGCGTGCCGCCGGAATTGTCTGAACGGATCGCCAGCCATGACCTCGCCCCCTATCTGCATGAACGAAGCCTTGAAAACCAGTTTCTGACGCTTTCTCCCGGGGAACCCGCGCCCGAAGCCGCCATTTTCAGCCTCTTCCACGAGAATATTCCCCTGTTTTCACACATGGAAGACGGGTACGTCTTGTATATCGATCCGGCCTCCTGGGAAGCCAGTCCCGCATTCGAAACCTGGATGAAGGAACGCTTCCAGGTGATCAGGCCGGGCCCTTTAAGCTATCCCGAACGATTCGCCGCCCTGGTGGAGGATTTTCGCGCTCGATATCCTGATACTCCTCTCTATCTCTTGGGGAAATTGTCGCATTTTCAGGCTTTTGGCCCAAATCCTTATACGTACCTCGAATGCTGGGAGGATATTTACGGCCAGGCCGGGGAAGCCATGCGGGAATTCGCGGCGCGTCTTGGCAGGTGCGTCTATGTGGATCTCGACAAAACCTTCGCGGGCGTCTGGGCGCGCAAGGAGCGCCGCATCGAGGCGCATTGCCCCTTCATCCGCTTCCGGCCCGTCACGGCCGGGGAGGATCAGGGCGGGAACAAGGAAGTTCCGCTCACGCCCCGGCGGGACCTGGAGCATATCGGAAGCATGTGGGCGGCGCTCGCCGCCGCGCTCGAACGGCATTTTGCGACGGGCGAGCTGGAATACGGCGACGGCGGCGGCCTTCCTGAATCCTGGAACGAACCCTATGTTCCGGAGTCCCTCGATCCGGCCAGGATCGCCGCTCTTCTGTCCACAGGCGGCAACTACGACGCGGCCAGGGCGGTCTGGCAGTTTTTCCTGAACCCCGGCCTTGACGGACCGGCTTTTTTGGCAGAGGCGCGCCATGCCGTTCCCGTGTGCCACAACCTCCTGCACATGCTGAAAATCTACGCCGCCTTGCGGCCGGACAGGCGCCTCATCAGGTTTCTTCGGGCAAACG
The DNA here is from genome assembly GCA_937934715.1 of uncultured Desulfovibrionaceae bacterium. Classification (GTDB taxonomy): domain Bacteria; phylum Desulfobacterota; class Desulfovibrionia; order Desulfovibrionales; family Desulfovibrionaceae; genus CALGYO01. Next base: position 36,751 of record CALGYO010000030.1, read on the forward strand.
CCCAAAAGGCCGCTGTTTTCGATCAAAACGGTCCGGCCTTCAAAGCGGCGTATCGCGGCCGTCTGCAAGAGATGGAAGCGGCCATTCTGGCCGCGACGTCATGAGGATTGATTCGTGTAGAGAATCGGGACCCGTGGGCGCGAAAAACGCGCGCGGGGGCTTTGCGGCGGGAGGCCGCATACGTGACGGGTTTCATAAGGCGCGCGGATGACGCGGCAACGACGTTCAAAGCGAGGGGGCGCTTCCTTAATGAACCGCAAGCGTGCGCCCCAGTCCTTTTCAAATGCGCATGCGTCCGCTTCGAGGCGCCGTCCCTCGCGTCGCGTTCTTGAAGAGCATGCCGATGTTTTTCAAGGAATACATTACAATGTTAAAGGAATATCCTCAAAATTCGTATCCGCTCATGTTGAGAATGCGTCGTTAGGAGCTCAGGGCGAAAAAGACGGCCTGGAACAGGCCCACCAGAAATCCCAGCACGCCGCCCACGACTTCCACGAATTTGAGTTCCTTGCGCATGACGGCCATGAGAATCTCCTCCAGCTTGTCCGAGGAAAAATTCTCAAGCTTTTCCCTGACGATGACCTTGACGTCAAACCGCTCTTTCAAGGCATCCGAGGCGCCGCACAGAATTTCGGGAACGAATTTCTCCAGTTCAGGCACAAGCGCCGCCTTGATCTTGCCCACGGTCTCGTCGTTCAAGAACATGGCCGCCATGGGAATGGCCTCCACCAGGCGCTGGCGCAGCATCCGGTCCAGGTATTCGTTCAGGAGCTCATCGAACTTGCCGCGCAGCTCGGGATCCTGGAGCATGGCGCAGGCGTCGCCCGCGTTGACCAGCTCGGTGGCGATGACCTCGCCGAGCTTTTCCGCCAAGGCTTTCTGACGCTTGGGGAAGATGCCGAAAAAGACCACCGGCCCCACTTTGACCGGCCTTTTCGGATGAAAGAGCATTTTGACCGCGATGTAGTTGGTCACCCAGCCGATGAGCCCGCAGATGACCGGGGCCAGCAGAACCATCCAGAGTTTCATGGCAATCCTTTTGGGGACGGGGTCCCCTGAAAAAATCAGCGACGCCGGGCGTTATCTCCCAAAGCCGGGGCTTTGGCAATGCGCCGCGTTTACCTTTTTCAAACGCCGCGTTTGACAAAGATAAACGAGACGGGCAGTTCCTCTTCCGCCTCGGAGCGCGGCCCGTATCAAAGCCCTGCCCGTTGTAGAGAAAACATTTAATAACAGTATGTTACCATCATGTCAAAATGGTCAGGCGCGGTCTTGATCCCTGGCATGTTTCATGCTTGCCACCCCGTGGGGAGTCTGGGGACTACGCTTTTTGGAAGCGTGTTTCATTGTTTCAAACTGGGAGCCTTCATGCTACGTAAGCCAACGATATTTTTGACCCTCGTTCTCATTCTGGGATTTTCAAGCACCGCCGAGGCTGCCAAACTGGCCGTCAAATCCGCGGCTGTCATGGATTTCGCCACCGGCAAAATTCTGCTCGAACAAAATCCCTACAGAAAGATACCGCCCGCCTCCATCACCAAAATCATGTCCATGTACCTTGTTTTCGAAGCCATCGAGCAGGGCCGGATCAAATTGGCCGACACGGTCAAGGTCAGCTCCAGAGCGGCCGACACGGGCGGATCGAGCATGAACCTCAAGGCCGGCGAAACCGTGACCGTGGCCGAACTCCTGGACGGCATGGCCGTGGCCTCGGGCAACGACGCCTGCGTGGCCATGGCCGAGTATTTCGGCGGCGTGGACGCATTCGTGGCCATGATGAACCGCAAAGCCCGGGAACTGGGGATGATCGACACCACCTTCGTCAATCCCAACGGTCTTCCGGCCGAAGGCCAGTACACCACGGCCAGGGACATGCTGAAACTGTCCCAAAGCTACCTCAACCGGTTTCCCCAGGCCCTTTCCATTCATTCCAAGCGGACCATCACCCATAACGGACGCACCAGGAAAAACAGCAACCGGCTTCTCGGCCATTACCCCGGCGTGGACGGCATCAAGACCGGCTGGGTGAACGCCTCGGGCTACAACATCGTTGTCACGGCCAAGCGCGGCGACACGCGCATCATCGCCGTGGTCCTCGGCGGCAAGAGCTGGCAGGTCAGGAACAGGGAAGCCAGCAAGGCCATGGATATCTGTTTCAGGCAGGTCCCGGGCGGCGCCATGCTGGCCAAGGCCGAAGAACCCGCCCCTTCCTCGGTGTTCAAGGGCAAGGCGCAAAAAAACCAGGCCCCCAAGACCAGACCCGCCGTGACCAAGGCCTCACGCCGCTCGCCCAAGCAGGAAAAATCCACGCGTCCGGCGCAGATCGCTCAAAACGCCGCCTTCGCCAAAGCCGTAAACGACCCCGGGCTGACCATTCAGGAAAGCTCGTGGAAAAGCATCTCCGAAGCGAAAACCCGGGCCAAGGCTCTGCAGAAAAAAGGCATGCCCGCCCATATCGTCTCTGTGGACCTCGGGGGCAAGGGCGTCTGGCACCGGGTCATGATCGGCTCGTTCGACAGCCGTAAGGACGCGGAGAAATACAAGAAATCCATGTCCAAGCGCTACAACCTCGCGGACGCTATTATCCGTTAGCCCTGGACCGGAAACAAAACACGAATTTATCGGGAAAACTTTACTTTTGTCCTTGTCTCTTTCCGGAAAACGCGCCTAAATGAGCGGACCGCCATGCGGAAACGGGACGGCGCCAGACCGACACGCTAAGCTGGCCACGCCCTCGTTTCAGCCTCCCGCACGCGCCCATGCGAGCTTGCCTCGCATGGGCGCGGTCCGGTTCGGCGGGCGGAAACGGCGCATTCTCCCGCCCTTCTCCCGGGTCGTTTCCCGCATTCGTCTTATCCGGCGGACAAAACAGCGCGAAACGCCATCCCAGCCCGCCGGCGCGCGGGATTTCGCTCCGAAATAGCGCCGCCCCGCCTTCAGGGACGCCCGCTAATCCCCCTTGTCCGCGAAACTGTCCTGGCCCGCGCCGCAGCGGGGACAGGCCCAGTCCCTGGGCGCCAGGGACAAGTCCGCGCCCGGTTCAAGCCCGCCCTTGGGATCGCCCCGGCGCGGATCGTATACATAGCCGCACTGCAAGCACACGTAACGAGAAGGTTTTTTTTCTTCAGCCATGGTCATCGCCTCCCCCGGCCGGTCAGAAAACCGCCCGTCCAGCCCCAAACGCCCCTTCCGGCGCATTGACTTTTAGGGCCATCGCATTATTTTTTTGAAAAATGGTTCGCGCAGGAGAACGCATGCGCCAGACATCGCATCCCCTCGCCGCCCGGGAGGTCCATCATGGCGCCGCCCCGGACGCCCCGCCAGGTCTTTCGAGCCCTCCGCGAAAACACGCGGAACGCGCTTTCGGGAAGGCCAAATAACCCCGAAGAGTCACCGCGTCAATTTCAGCTGAATCCAAGTAATCCGGCAGGTTACGCTGTAAGGAGACCGCATGCTTCCACGTTTTGTCGAAAAGACCAGGGGCAATACCCGTTTGGGACGCGCCGTCTGCGACGCGTTCGGCGCCTTTCCCTGCTCGCGCCCGGCCCTGAAGCGCAGGGAAACCGCGCTGTTTCTCGAACGCGCCGAAGACGCCTACAATTTCGAGGATGGGGAGTTCATCAATCCCGTGCCCACGCAGAAGCTCGTGTCCGGCTCCTTCGCCGGATGGACCAGGGATTTTCTTTTCGCCAACAGGGGCCTGCGCGTTCCCCGCTCGCCCATCCCGGTGGAAACCCCGGCGCCGACCGATTTCGACGTCCCCAGCCGCGACGGCTTGCGCATCACCTGGTTCGGGCACTCCACGGCGCTTCTCGAAATCGAGGGCAAGCGCATCCTCACCGATCCGGTCTTTTCCAAGCGCGCCTCGCCCATGAATTGGGTGGGACCCGTCCGTTTTCATAAAACGCCCATGGACGCGGAGGATCTGCCGCGTATTGACGCGGTGGTCATCTCCCACGATCATTACGACCATCTGGACAGGGAAACCGCGCTGGCCCTGGCGCGTAAGGCCGGCGGCTTCTACGTTCCCCTGGGCGTGGACGCCCGCCTGATCGCCTGGGGCGTTCCGGCGGAACGCGTGTTCGGCTTCAACTGGTGGGAATCCGCCCGCATCGGCGGCGTCCGCCTGGAATGCCTGCCCGCCAGGCATTTCTCCGGCCGGGGCCTTCTGGACGCCAACAAGACCTTGTGGAGTTCCTGGGCCTTCATCGGCAAGAAGCGGAAAGTCTTTTTCAGCGGCGACACGGGCCTTTTTTCCGGCATGGCCGACATCGGCGACCGTTTCGACGGTTTCGACGCCGCGCTTCTCGAAATGGGCGCCTACAACCCCTCCTGGGCGCAGATCCACATGACCCCGGAAGAGGCGGTCCAGGCCCATCTCATGCTCCAGGCCAAGACCCTGGTGCCCATCCACTGGGGCACCTTCGATCTGGCCCACCTGCCCTGGACCGAACCGGCGGAACGGCTCCTAAGCGCCGCGTCCCTGGAAGGAGCCCGGCTGGCCACGCCGCGTCCCGGGGAAAGCGTTGAACCCCTTGGGGACGCATTGCCCCAGCCCTGGTGGCCGCGCGACCTCCTGGACGGCCGCGCGGGTTCCTCGCGCCGCTGCGCCTGGCCGCCGTTTTGCGGCTGATCCTCCCCCGCCGCTCTTTCGGCCCCGTCCGGTTTTCCGGGCGGGGCTTTTGTCTTCCGCCAACCGCTTGCGCCTCCCGGCGTCGCGCACGCCCGGCGTGACAGGAGCGCCATAGGGCCGCGTGGAGCCCCTGGGGACGAGTCGCCCCAGCCAAGGCGGACGCGCGGGCTTGCGGACGGCCGCGCGGGTTCCTCGCGCCGCCGCGCCTGGCCGCCGTTTTGCGGCTGATCCTCCCCCGCCGCTCTTTCGGCCCCGTCCGGTTTTCCGGGCGGGGCTTTTGTCTTCCGCCAACCGCTTGCGCCTCCCGGCGTCGCGCACGCCCGGCGTGACAGGAGCGCCATAGGGCCGCGTGGAGCCCCTGGGGACGAGTCGCCCCAGCCAAGGCGGACGCGCGGGCTTGCGGACGGCCGCGCGGATTCCCCGCGCCGCCGCGCCTGGCCGCCCTTTTGCGGCTGATCCTCCCGCGTTGCTCTTTCGGCCCCGTCCGGTTTTCCGGGCAGGGCTTTTGTCGCTCCCCCCCTCGACCCTTCCGGCGTCGCGTCCGGCCGCGAAGACGCGCGCCCTGGGGCCGGACGTCGCGCCATCTCCCTCCTCCACGGCCGGAACGCGCATCCGGGGGGCGTTCCCGGCTCATGCCCGGGCTTTTGATCGCGGGCGCAGCCAACTCGGGGCGCCCCGACGGGCCAGCCGGACGCGACCCCGCTCCCGGCGCCCGTTCGTCCGGGCCTTCGCCCTGCAGACCGAGGCATGTAAATTCGATCATCAAGAATATATTACTGAAATGCAGTCTGTCTATAGCCGTAAAAATTTATTTTTACAGTCGGGATGTACGCAATTCATTCACGTTACATACGTAGAATATAATAAATTTTTAAACATTTTGTAAAATACCGCAATAGAATGCGTTGAATTTAACATAAAATCTCGCATTGTTGACAGATTGTCTGTCGATGTTAATATCTGTCTTTTTCAAGATGACAATTCAAATTTTAATCCCACCTCGCCTCAATATGAAAAAAATCGTTGTAGAAAATCTCGTCAAGATCTTTGGCGACCGTCCAGGTAAGGCCTTGGAACTCCTCAAGAAAGGCAAAACCAAAGATGAAATCCTGGCCAGGACCGGACGCCCCGTCGGCGTGGCCGACGTCTCCTTCCACGTGGAGGAAGGGGAAATCCTGGTCATCATGGGCCTGTCCGGAAGCGGCAAGTCCACCCTGGTCCGCTGCGTCAACAGACTCATCGAACCCACGGCCGGCTCGGTCGTCATCGACGGCGTGGACGTCACCGCCCTGCCCAAGGACAAGCTTCTGGAGTTTCGCCGCACCAAATTCGGCATGGTCTTTCAGAATTTCGCGCTCTTTCCCCACAAGACCGTGGCGGACAACGCGGCGTTCGGTCTGGAGATCCAGGGCAAGGACCCGGGAAAGCGCCGGGAAAAGGCCCTGCGCGCCCTGGAACAGGTAGGACTTGCGGGCTGGGAGGACAAATACCCCGGCGAGCTGTCCGGCGGCATGCAGCAGCGGGTGGGACTGGCCCGGGCCCTGGCCCTCGATCCGGACATCCTGCTCATGGACGAGGCCTTTTCCGCCCTGGATCCCCTCATCCGCCGGGACATGCAGGACGAACTCGTCACCCTCCAGGAAACCATGCGCAAGACCATCGTCTTCATCACCCACGACCTGGACGAGGCCATCAAGCTCGGCGACCGCATCGTGCTCATGAAGGACGGCGCCGTGGTCCAGGAGGGCACGGCCGAGGACATCCTGACCAACCCGGCCACCCGCTACGTGGAGCGCTTCGTGGAGGACGTGGATCTTTCCAAGGCGCTCACCGCCGCCTCGGTCATGAAAAAGCCGGGCGTCACGGTCCATCTGCCCACCGACGGCCCCCGAACCGCCCTGCGCAAGATGGATGAACGCGGCATCTCCAGCATCTTCGCCCTCAACAAGGACCACAAGCTCGTGGGCGTGATCACGGCGGACGACGCCGCGGCCGCCCTGGAGCGCGGAGAAAAAAAACTGGAAGGCGCGGTCCGCACCGATTTCATCGCCATCGGCCCCGACACCCCTGTGCAGGAACTCATGGCCGACATGGCGCTAACCTTCTGTCCGGCGGCCGTGGTCAACGAGGACGGACGCCTCAAGGGCGTCATCGTGCGCGGCTCCCTTCTGGCCGGACTGGCTGAAAAAGGAAGAGCCCAGAATGGATAACTACCGCATTCCCCTGGGGGACTGGATCGAGTCCCTCATCGATGTCCTCTCCACCGCCCTGGCGCCCCTGACCAAGGCTCTCTCCCACGTGATGGAGGCCGGGATCGACGCCATGAACGACGCCCTCATGGCCGTTCCGCCCTGGATCATGATCCTCGTCATCGCCTTGATCAGCTGGAAACTGGCGGGACGCAAAATCGCCCTGATCGCCCTTTTCGGCTTCGCGCTCATCCTCAACCTCGGCATGTGGGAGCCCACGGTCAGCACCCTGACTCTGGCGCTTATCTCCACAGGCGTGGCCATGGTCATTGGCATCCCGCTGGGCATCCTCTCGGCCATGTACAAGGGCGTCTCCCGCGTGGTCATGCCCATCTTGGACCTCATGCAGACCATGCCCGCCTTCGTCTACCTCATCCCGGCCATCCCCTTTTTCGGGTTGGGGCCGGTTTCGGCCATCTTTTCCACGGTCATCTTCGCCATGCCCCCGGCCATCCGCCTGACCTGCCTCGGCATCAAGCAGGTTCCCGTCTCCCTGACCGAGGCCGCCGACGCTTTCGGAGCAACGCGCGTGCAGAAGCTCTTCAAGGTGGAGCTGCCGCTGGCCGCCCCCACCATCATGGCGGGCGTGAACCAGACCATCATGCTGGCGCTTTCCATGGTGGTCATCGCGGCCATGATCGGAGCGCGCGGCCTTGGCGGCGAAGTCTGGCGGGCCATCCAGCGCCTGCAGCCGGGACTCGGCTTCGAGGCCGGACTGTGCGTGGTCATCGTGGCCGTTGTTCTCGACCGCATCACCCAAAAACTCGGCGCCAAGCGCGTCTGATCGCAAACCCCAACATCCGGAGGACACGCATGAAACAGCTCGCCGCCAAAACCCTGACCATCCTCGCCGCCCTGGCTCTGGTTTGTTCCGCCATGGCGCCCGCCGCCTTCGCCGAAGGCAGGAAAGTCAAGATCGCCTATGTGGAATGGGCCTGCGCCACGGCCTCCAGCAACATCGTCAAGGCCGCCATCGAGGAGCATCTCAAGGACAAGGTGGAGCTCATTCCGGTAAGCGCCGCCGCCATGTGGCAGGCCGTTGCCTCGGGCGACGTGGACGCCATGGTCACCGCCTGGCTTCCCGTCACCCATGGCCAGTATCTGGATAAGGTGAAGGACAAGGTGGACGACCTCGGCCCCATCATGAGCGGCGCCAAGATCGGCCTGGTGGTTCCCAAATACGTGACCATCGGCTCCATCGCCGAGCTCGAGGCCAATGCCGCCAAGTTCGATGGCAAGATCATCGGCATCGACCCGGGGGCCGGAATCATGAACAAGACCGAGAAGGTCATCAAGGACTATGGACTGAAGGATTTCAAGCTTGTGGAAGGCTCCGACGCCACCATGTGCGCCGCCCTGGCCGACGCCTACAAGAACAAGGAATGGGTCGTGATCACCGGCTGGACCCCCCACTGGATGTTCGGCCGCTTCGATCTCAAGTATCTTGACGATCCCAAAAACGTGTTCGGCGGCGAGGAGACCATCAACTGCATCGCCAGGAAGAATCTCGAAAAGGACATGCCCAAGGTCTACGCCTTCCTCAAGAACTACAAACTGCCCATGGCCGAACTGCAAAAGGTCATGGCCATGAATCAGGACAACGACAAACCCCTGGAAAACGCCAGGAAATTCCTGGCCGAGAACCCCGATCTGGTCAAAACCTGGTTCAAATAGGCGCCCGATGAAAACGGTTCGCCTCCAAGCGGCCATCCGCCCGGAGTCCTCGCGACTCCGGGCGTTTTTCCATCCAGGCGGGAACGTCGCGCTCCTCTTTCGCCCGCGCGATCCCACGCCATGACCGGATCATGCGGGTTTTTCCCATGCAATATCCCTTCACGCCTTTACATGTTGCGCTTTTTCATCTAGCTTTCCGAAGCTGTTAACGTAACTACTCCTCGTTGTATGAAAAATATCCGCATCAAAGTGAAACCGCGTCCAGTCGCCGGGTATCGCCGCAAAAAATCCTTTTGCGGCCCCGGCGCCGTCATGGCGGTCTGCTCCATCGCCCTGGCCGCCCTGTTGTATTTCCTGATCCAGTCCGACCAGCCCGAGGAAACCGCCGAAGCGGCCTGCCCGCCCCTGGAGCTGGCCCTGGCCGCCCCGGACGATCTTTTCGACGCCTGCAACATGTCCCAGCCGCCCCAGACGGAAAAAGGCGAGATCAAGCCGGGACAAACCCTGGCCTCCCTGCTCGTCCGCTACCTGACTCCGGCCGACATCCACGATCTTTCCTCCTCGAGCAAGGATTTCCGCTTCCGGGACCTCCAGGCGGGCAATCCCTACCGCATCCGCACCCGGGACGGGGAATTCGAATTTTTCGAGTACGTCATAAGCCCGGCCGAGAAGCTGCTCATCTACGCGGACAAGGGCGAATACCGGCTGCGCGTCGATTCCATGAGCTACGACGTGCGCGTGGCGCAGGCCTCGGGAACCATCGAATCAAGCCTCTTCGAAGCCGTGAGCGCCATCGGCGAGGAGCCGGAACTGGCGGTGGAGGTGGCCGACATCTTCGCCTGGGACATCGATTTCTGCCGGGATCTGCGCAAAGGCGATTCCTTCAAGGCGGTGGTGGAAAAACGCTATCTCAAGGACAAATTCATGGGCTACGGCCGGGTGACCGCCGCCCAGTTCGTCAACCAGGGCGAGACGCGCCGGGCGTTCTATTTCGTGACCAAAAACGGCAAGGGCTCCTATTACGACGAAAACGGCCAGGCCGCCCGCAAGGCCTTTCTGCGCGCCCCCCTGTCCTTTCGCCGCATCTCCTCGGGCTTCACCCACAACCGCCTGCACCCCATCCTCAAGGTTCCCAAGCCCCATCTCGGCATCGATTACGCCGCTCCGTCCGGAACGCCGGTCTGGACCGTGGGCGACGGCGTTATCGTGGAGGCCTCGCGCAACCATGCCGCAGGCAATTACGTGGTGGTGCGTCATAGCGGCGCCTACGCCACCCGCTACAACCACCTACGCGCCTTCGCCAAGGGCGTGCGCAAAGGCGCGACCCTGACCCAGGGCCAGGTGCTCGGCTATGTGGGCTCCACCGGCTACGCCACGGGACCCCATCTCGATTTCAGGATGTATTTGAACGGCAAGCCCATCAACGCGCTCAAGAACAACGGCATGTACGCCGATCCCGTGCCCGCTTCGGAAATGGCCGCCTTCAAGCGGACCATCTCGCCCTATCTGGCCATGCTGGACGACGCCCCCAAACAGGACGATCTCGCCGCCCTGGACCTGCCCGAAAGCCCCCTCGCCCGATAAACCGCAGCCGGTCGCAGGACCGATTCAACCGCCCCGCAGGCCGCGCTTCACGGCCGCCGGATCGATGTCGTATTTTTTGATCCTGTGCCACAGGCTGCGCTGTTTGACGCCCAAAAGCTCCGCCGCCCGGGCCTGTACCCCGCCCGCCCGGGTCAGGGCCGAGAGGATAAGGGATTTTTCCATTTCCGCCAGCCGCTCATCCAGTCCTCGCGGCTCGTCCTGCTCGATCATGGCCGCAAGGTCGACGCCCTCGGCCAGGGCCAGGGGGAAACGCGCGGTCTGCCCGGGAAGGCCGACCTCCTCGATCACGGCCCCCGTCTCGGCCATGACCGCCGCCCGCTCAACCACGTTTTGCAATTCCCGCACGTTGCCCGGCCAGTCATGGGCCATGAGCCGCTGCAAGGCGCCGGTGGAAAAGCTCTGCTCCTTGCCCGCGGCTTCGAGAAAGCGGCCGGCCAGAAGAAGGATGTCCTGGCGGCGCTCCCGAAGCGGCGGGATGACGATGTTGATGACGTTGACGCGGTGGTAGAGGTCTTCCCGAAACCGGCCGGAGGCGACCATGGCCGCCAGATCGCGATTGGTAGCCGCGACCAGCCGGATGTCCAGCTTGACGGGCTTTGCGCCCCCAAGGCGCTCGCATTCCCTGTTTTGCAACACGCGCAGGATCTTGGCCTGGGCGCTGAGCGGCATGTCGCCGATCTCATCCAGGAAGAGGACGCCGCCGCTCGCCAGCTCGAATTTTCCCTTTTTCATGACAGAAGCGTCCGTGAAGGCGCCCTTCTCGTGGCCGAACAGCTCGCTTTCAAGCAGGCTTTCGGGGATGGCCGCGCAGTTGACGGCCACGAACGGCCCCTTGGCCCGGGGACTGTGGCTGTGCAGGCTCTTGGCCGCCAGTTCCTTGCCCACCCCCGACTCCCCGGTGATGAGCGCGGTGGCGTCGCTCGGCGCGGCCTTGAGGATCATGGAAAACACGCCCCGCATGGCGCGGCTTTCTCCTATGATTTCCGGAAACAGGGCCTTGGCGTCGAGCTTGGACAGCACCTCGGCCACCTGGCCGAACATGCGGTCGAAGTATGCGAGCTCGCCTTGGGTGGCGTTGATCCGTTCAGAGCCGGATTGCTTGGCGAGGGCCATGGAGGCGCCGGCCTTGGCCAGAAAGCGCCGCATGGGCCCGAGAACCAACAGGAGCATGCCTGTGGCGGACACATAGACCGAGGCTGCGCTGAAGGCGCACAGCCAGGCCAGATTGGGCGCGCGGTAGCCGGGCGTGACCATGTCGGCGAAGACGATGGCAAGAACGGAACTGCCCGCCAGGATAAGCGGGACCAGGACGGTCAGGCTGAGATCGACTCTGAATGTGCGCACGAACGCTCCGCAGTGGAAAGCCGGACACGGGTATGGAGCCGGCGCAATCTCCTATCGCCCGGCCAACTGGGTAAGCTGCCACATGGGCCCGAAGATGGCCAGGGCGAAAAAGCCGACCACTGCGGCTAACCCCAAAATGAGAATGGGGCCGATGGCTCCAGCCAGCCCCTTGACCGCATACTCCACCTCGTAGTCGTAATGCTCGCTCACGGCGCGCAGCATTTCGTCCAGATTTCCGGTTTCCTCGCCCACGGCCACCATGGAGATCACCATGGGCGTGAAATACCTGGCGCGCTCGAGGGGCTTGGCGATGCCCCGGCCCTCGCGCACCAGCTCCTTGATGCGGTCGAACTCCCGGGCGATGGCGTAATTGCCCATGGTCCCGGACAAAATGTCCAGCGTCTGCAGGACCTGAACGCCGCTGGCTTGCAGGATGGCGAAAATAGCGGCGAAACGGGACATGGCCGCCTTGATGAAGAGGACGCCCACAATGGGCAACCGAAGAAAAAAAGCGTCTCTGGCTAACTTTCCACCGTCGGTCTTGAACCAAAGATATAAAAACACGAGGCCGCCTATCAGGCCGCAGAGCAACACAATCCAATGGTCGACCATGAAGGCGTTCAAGGCAATCGCAATCTTCGTAGCCGGAGGCAAATCCAATTTGACGCTTTCAAAAATGCTGACGAATTTCGGAATCACGACGAGCAGAAGAAAAAAGAAAGCGATCATCAAGACCACCACGACGGTAATGGGATATTGAAGCGCTGACTTGATGTCGGATTTGACCTTGTGTTCATGCTCGATGATATAGATCAGCCGTTCCAAGACATCCGGCAAGGCGCCAGCCATCTCGCCAGCCCGGACCATGCTGACGTACAACGAATTGAAGACCGAAGGATGCTTGGACATGGCCTCGGAAATGGACAAGCCTCTCTTCACGTCGTCGGAGATCATGGAGCAGATGCGGCGCAGCTTCACATTCTCGGTCTGCTGCTGCAGGACGTTGAGCATCTCCAATATCGAGAGCCCCGCCGCCAGCATGGTGCGCAGTTGCTTGGTGAACAGGATGAGATCCGACGCCTTGACCCTGGCCAGGCCGTAATTGATCCGGGCGACGATGCCCGTTTCTCCGGACGTTCTGCCCTCTTTCACGTCGAGGGGGATATACCCCATGCCCGCGAGGACGTTGCGCGCTCCGCCGTCGGAACTCGCCTCCACCTCGCCCGAAACCGTCATCCCGGCCTCGTTGATGGCCTTGTACGCGTATTTCGCCATGCCGCCAGCGCCCGTCGTGGGGCTTGTGTTGAAGGATGCGCCGGGAGGCGCCTTACACGAAGACCGCCGAGGCCGCTTCCTCGAAGGTTGTCTCCCCGCGCAGGACCTTGAGCCGGGCGTCGTCGCGAAGCAACGTCAATACGCCCCGGTCCGCGGCGAAGCGGGTGATCTCCTGGGCCGATTTGCGCTGGATGATCATCTCCTGGATGTCCTCGTCCATGGCCAGAATCTCGAAAAT
>CALGYO010000031.1 GCA_937934715.1 uncultured Desulfovibrionaceae bacterium
AAACCGGTTCGTTTGTTTGTCCGGTTCTCCCCGGACAGACAAACCGGTTCGTTTGCGCCATAAGTTCACGGGGCGCCTTGCGGAACGCTTCAAAACGGATGGGTGATCATTTGCGATACGGCCCCGGATTACGGGCGCTCCTTGTTCTGGCGATCCTTTGGCTCCTCGCCCCGTCCCCGGTCCGGGCCGGGGACGGCGTTTCGCCGCCGCCCTGCGCCGCTGGGGGCGTCCTCGATCTTTCCGGCTACGATTTCGGGAAAGACGGCCCCGCGCGGCTTGACGGCGAATGGACGTTCTATTGGGACCGGCTCCTTTCGCCAGCGGATTTCGCGGGCGAGGATGCGCCCGTTCCCACGGGATCGCTGCGCCTTCCGGGGAGCTGGAAGGGGTATGCCGTAAACGGCGCGACCCTGGGCGGCAAGGGCAAGGCGACGTTCCGGCTGCGGATCGTTCCGCCCCCGGGCGAGCGGACCTTCACCCTGCGTCTTTTCGACGCGCCCATGGCCTGCCGCCTCTGGGCGGACGGCGAACTCGCGGCCCAAAGCGGCTCGCCGGGGGAGAGCGCCGATCTGGAAATTCCCCGGCGCTCCCTGATCCTGACGCGCTTGAAGACGGAAGGAAAACCGGTGGACCTGACCCTCCAGATCTCCAATTTCGAATTCAGGAAGGGCGGACTCACGGAATCGATCCTGCTCGCTCCGCCTGGTCCGCTGGAGTCCGCCCAGATGCGTTTCTGGGGCTGTTCGCTATTTTTCGCGGGCTGCCTGCTCATCATGAGCGGCTATCATCTGGTCTTGTACTTCTGGAGGAAAAGCGAGCCGTCCTATCTGTATTTCGGGGTATTCTGCCTGCTGCTTTTCGGCTATTTGTGCGCGTCAAACTCCACGGACTGGGTTGTCTCCCTGTTTACGGACAGCATCAAACCCGAGTATCTTGAGCGGTTTTCCCTCGCCTGTTACGTCTTTTCCGGGATGTTCATTTTCCGGTTCTTCAAAAGTCTCTTTCCAGCGGAATTCCACTGGGCGATCCAATGCGTCTCGGACGCCAGGTCCCTGATTTTCACCGTCATCGTCTGTTGTTTTCCCATGCCTCTGGCGTACAGGGCTCTGGTCATCGCTTTCGGCATGAGCATCTTGTTCCCGCTGTATTATGTCTCCATGCTGTGCGTGGCCTTCCTGCGCGGACGCGACGGAGCGCTCTTCCTGCTGATCGGCTCCGTTTTTTTTTCGGCAGCCTCCTACCACGACATCCTCGTCCACGCGGGAGCGTTCAACGGACCGTACGTCATCCAGGCGGGCCTGTTCCTGTTCGTTTTGTCCCAGGCCCTGGTCCTGGGGCGGCGGTTTTCCAAGGCCTTTAACGCCGTGGAGCGGCTTTCCGGAGAGCTTGCGGGCAAAAACGCCGCGCTTGTCGAGGAGATGGCCGAGCGGGCCCGGCTGGAGCGGGAGGTGGTCAACATCAGCGAGGAGGAACGGCGGCGCATGAGCCACGAGCTGCACGACGGACTGTGCCAAAAACTCGTCAGCGCCCGGCTCTGGTGTTCGTCCCTGTCGAGCGGGGCCGCCGGGGCGGCCGAACCCAATGAACCGGGCGGGACGCCGGACCGGGGCGGGGCGCCGGACCGGGGCGGGACGCCGGACCGGGGCGGGACGCCAAGCCCGGAGGACGCGCGGACGCCTCTGGCCAAGCTGGCCGACCTGCTGCGCGCCTCGGCCGACGACGCCTATTATCTGTCCCGGGGGCTCTGGCCTGTGGAGTGCGATCCCAACGCGCCGGGGCCGTCCCTGGAGGATCTGGTCAGAAGCGCCTCCCGGGCCGGGGGGCCCCGCATCGTCTTCCGCAGGACGCGGGCCTGCGCGGTCTGCGTCAATCCGGACGCCACGGCCCTGTACCGCATCGCCCAGGAAGCCCTGACCAACGCAGTCAAACACGCCGGCGCCTCGCGCATCGACTTGTCCCTGCGCTGCGGGGCGCCGGGCAGGACGGTCCTGAGCGTGCGCGACGACGGGAGGGGGCTTGACGCGGAGAAACCGTTCCACGGGGGGTTGGGCCTTTCCATCATGGCCTACAGGGCCAGGATCATCGGGGCGACGCTTCGGATCGAAAACGCCGGGGGCGGCGGAACCGTGGTGACGTGCGAGGCGCGGTGCGGCGCCTTTCAGGAACGGCCCGTTTCCGAAAAGGAGGTAACGCGTGAAAAAGCCTGACCACGCGGCGCCCGGCGCGCTGCTGGTGGATGATCATCCCGCCGTGCGGCAGGGGCTGTCCTTCGTTCTGGCCGCCCAGGGGCTGGCCGTGACCGCCGAGGCGGACAGCCTGGACGAGGCTCTGGAGGCCATTGCCCAGCGGCCGTTCAGGCTGGCCATCGTGGATCTCACCCTGAACGGCGGGGGCGCCTTTGCGCTGTTCGCCGCGTGCCTGGAGCGCGGCCTGCCGAGCCTGGTCTACTCCATGCATGAATCCCCCGGAACCATCGAGCGGGCCATGCAGGCGGGCGCCAACGGCTACGTGACCAAGCGGGAGGAGCCGGACATCCTGCTGCGGGGCGTGGCGGCGGTTCTGCAAGGGGAGCGCTATCTCAGCCCCAAGGCCGAGCAGGCCCTGGCCGAATGCGGGGCCGCGTCGGGCGAAGCCGTTTCCCTGGAAGAGTTGAGCGAACGGGAAGTCCAGGTGCTTACGCTCATGGGGCGGGGGGAGATGAATGCGGAAATCGCCGGGCGCCTGCACATCAGCGCCCGCACGGTGGAGACCTATTACGCCAGGATCATGGAGAAGCTTGGCCTTTCCTCCGTCAGGGAGCTGCGCAAATTCGCCATAGCCAGAAACCAGGAGGCGTGACGGGCTGAGGCGAGGCTTGCGGGACGGCCCCGGCGCGCCGCCCGCCGGGTTTTCACGTCCTTTCGAGGTTGACGCGAACGAAAGGACAGGCGATTGTAGGCTGAGCAAGGGAGCCGTTGACCTTGTACCAACTCAACCGCGCAGGCGTCGACGCATGATAAGGCTTCCCGGCTCCATCCGCTTGAATTTGATACTGGTCGTTTTCGCGGCTGCGTTGCCCATTCTGGCCATGGTCATCGGCTCGGGGGTCGAACGCCGGGGCCATGAGGTCGAGCACGTCAGGCGGACCACCATGCGGCTGGCGGAATTTTTCGCCCGGCAGCAGGAAGCCGAAACCACCCGCTTGCGAACCATCATGGCCGCGCTGGCCGGACATCCCGCCGTACGCTCCCTGGACGCCAAGGCCAGCGACGCCCTGTTTCGGGACGTGCTGCTCGGCAATCCCAACTACGCCAATTTCGCCCTGATGGCCCGCGACGGCGAGGCCCTGGCCTCGGCTCTGCCCTTTACCCGGCAGAATCTCTCCGACCGCGAGGAATTCCAGGAAGCGCTGCGTACGGGCGATTTCGCGGTGGGGAAATACGCCGTGGGCAAGGTCAGCGGCGTTCAGATCCTGCCTTTCGCCTATCCGGTCCGCGACGGGGAGGGGGACATTCGCGGCGTCCTGATCGCCACCTTGCGGCTGCTTGATCTCTCCGCGCTCTTCGACCTGGATCTGCTGCCCCAGGGCTCCTTCGTGGGCTTGACCGACAAGGCCGGGCGAAGGCTCTACCGCCATCCGCCCCTTGACGACGGGGGCATCGGCCGGATGATCGCGAGCAATGTCTGGGACAGGATGCGCCAGGGCGAGCGGTCCCAGTTTTTTATCGAAACGAGCACGGACGGAGTCCGGCGCATATACGCCGTGCGCAGGGTTTCCCTGGGCAAGGGGACGCCCTACCTCAATATTTTCGTCGGCATCCCCGAACGAGAGGCCCTGGCTCACGCCGACGCCATCACGCAGAGGGATTACCTTTGGCTGGCCTTCTCTCTTCTGCTGTCCGTCGGACTGGCCTGGCTCGTGGGCAAATACGGCATCCACGACCGGCTGGTCCGCATGGTCCAGACGGCCCAGCGTCTCGGGGCGGGGGAGTTGTCCGCCCGTTCCGGTCTCACGGAAAGCCGGGGCTCTCTTGGCCTTCTGGCGCGCTCCATGGACAGGATGGCCCAGAATATCGAAGCCGACCGGGCCGCCCTGGTGAAAACCAGGGACGCCCTGGACATGGAGGCCAAGCGGCGGGCGGCGCTTATGGACATCAGCGGCGACGGCATCGTGATCATAAGCGAGGATCATCGGATCGTGGAGGCCAACAGGCGCTTCGCCCTGATGCTCGGCTACGAACCGGCGGAACTGCCGGGGATGTACACCTGGCAGTATGAAGCCACCATGAGCGAGCAGGAAATCCGGGAGGGGTTCAAGGCGTTCAGCACGATCCGGACGGTGTTCGAAACCCTGCACAGGCGCAAGGACGGAACGGTTCATCCGGTGGAGGTCAGCGCCTACGGGAGCATGATCTTCGGGGAACCGCTGATTTTCGCCGTGGTAAGGGACATCGCCGAACGGAAAAAAGCCGAGCGGGCCTTGCAGGAAAGCGAGGAGCGCTACCGGGCGTTGTTCGAGAACTCCATGGACGCCATCGCCCTGCACGAGGGCATCCCGCCCCGCATTTCCTGGGTCAATCCGGCGTTTTGCAGACTGTACGGCTATGAGCCCGGCGAAATCTACGCCATGGATGAGACGCAGATGCTCGTCATGCTGCATGAAGGCGACCGGGAGATGATTCGGGAAAGCCTCATGCAACGTCTCACCGGGGAAATCGACATGGTCCGGCGCAGGTTCCGCATCCGGCGCAAGGGGGGCGAAATCCGCTGGGTGGACATGACCGGGCGGCGGCTTCACGTCAGCGGCAAGCATATGAGCATGTCCATCTACCGGGATGTGACCGAGGAGCAGGACACCCGCGAGCTTTTGGCGCTGGCGAAAAACCGGGCCGAGGCCGCCAGCCGGGCCAAGAGCGAGTTTCTGGCCAACATGAGCCATGAAATCCGCACGCCGCTTAATGGCGTCATGGGCATGCTGCGGCTTCTGGAAGCGTCGGGGCTCGACGCGGACCAGGAAAAATACGCGCGCATGGCCATCCAGTCCAGCAGGCGGCTCACGAGGCTCCTGTCCGACATCCTGGATATCTCGCGCATCGAAGCGGGCAAGATGGTCATCGCCCACGCGCCGTTCGACATCCGGGCCGCGGTCGCTGAGGTGGTCGAACTGGTCGCCCCATTGGCCGAACAGTCCGAGGTCGCCTGTTCCGTCTTCGTGGATCCGCGCATTCCGGCCATGGTGGCGGGCGACGTCTCCAGGGTGCAGCAGATACTGATCAATATCGTTGGAAACGCCTTGAAATTCACCAGAAAAGGCGCCGTTGAAATCGAGCTGTACCCCTTGCCTTTGGCCGAAGCGAATCAGGCCAGAATCCTTTTCTCCGTCAGCGACGCGGGGACCGGCATCCCGGACGGCCAGATCGCCCAGCTCTTCGAGCCGTTCACCCAGGGAAGCCAGGGATACCGGCGCGACCACCAGGGCGCGGGGTTGGGGCTCGCCATCTGCAAACGGCTGGTGGGGCTCATGGGCGGGAGCATCGCGGTGGAGAGCGAGGCGGGCCTGGGAACGACCATGTCCTTTTGCATCCCCTTCGGCCGGGCGGACGGCGCCGGGGCGGTCCCGGAACCCGCCGCCGGGAGGCAAGCGCCCCGGCCGGGGCTCAGGACGCTTCTGGCCGAGGATGACCAGCTTTCGCGGTTCGCCACCCGGATCATGCTTGAAAAATGCGGCTACGTCGTGAGTACGGCCGCTGACGGCGCCGAAGCGTTGCGGCTTTTGTCCGGGGAGTCCTTTGACCTCGTTTTCATGGATATCCAGATGCCGGTCATGGACGGGGTGGAGGCGGTGCGGCGCATCCGGGCGGGCGAGGCGGGGGCGGACAAGGCGGACACGCCGGTGATCGCGCTCACGGCCTACGCCATGACCGGGGACAAGGAAACGTTTCTTTCGGCCGGGATGAGCGGCTACATCGCCAAACCGGTGGACGATGAGGAAGTGTTGCGCGCGGCCGTGGCCAAGGCCCTGGACGGCGGGAAGCGAGCCGGTTGAGTCTTTTTTCGCGGCCATGCCTTCCCATGCTTCGATGGCGAGAGCGACCTTCGTCGAGCCAAAACCGGGCGAAGACGCGTCGATTCCCAGAGACTCCGGCGTGACACGCGCCGTACAGGGCGCGGCGTCGGAGCGTCAACGCGCCTTGAAGACGAGGCGCGTTTCCGCCAAATGAAAGAGTCTGTCCCAGGAATCGAAGTTCCCTTTCCATGCGTCCGCCCCACTGTGGGAAGGCGGGGGGAGCATGCGAAGGAACATGGCATTGGGCGTGATAACTTCGCCGCCGGAGAGTTCGGCGGATGCGATGATGAATTTAAGATCGGGGTTGATTGGTAAAAAAACGCGTTTGAGCCGTACTAATCGTTCCATTGCCGCTTCGGGTGAGGTTATTCCGCGTTCCGCACGGATAACAACGCTCCTGGGTTGGGTTTTGAGCGCAATGATGAGCTTGTTTTTCAAGTAGAGAAATTTACTCCTAGCCGTGGGCAGATGGCGCTCGACTTGGTTTGGATCAATATTCCCGGGCTTGTCATCGACGTTTTTAAACTCATGCTGGAATTTAAGCCCTGAGTATTTGTCGAGAAGCCGCAATCCATCGTCCACGATTTCCCAGTTTCCTGGATCGAGAAAGCCATCGTTGGACTTTGCGATGAAGCCGTAGGATTCTCCTGGGGTAATGAGCCAATCGAAGAAGTAGGCTGCTTCGTTGTTTGTGCATCGCCTGATTTGGAACGCCGTGGCGCACGCTTCCCCGGCGCTGAAATATGCATTTCGCATAATAGTCCCATAAGTCACGCATGTTGCGTGTCAATACGACCGCAGGATAATCGTCGAGGGCCGGTTGGGTCAGTCTCCCATGCCGCGCAACAGCTCCCGCGCGCCCGCATGGTCCGGGACGTCCTCGAGAAGCTTGCGGGCCAGGGCCTTGGCCTTGTCCGCCTGACCCGCGCGCAGATAGAGGGCGGCCAGGCCCGCGAAGACGTCCTGGTCCCGGGGACTGAGCGCAAGGGCCTTCAGGAACGCCTTTTCCGCCTCATCCGGACGGTTCAGGGCCAGAAGAAGCTGGCCATGGTTGTAGTAGGCCCGGGGATAATTCATCCTGGCGGCCGCCTCGCCGAGATAGGCTTCCGCTTCCGGGTAGTTTTTCATTTCGGCCAAAAGCAGGCCCAGGGAATAGGCGGCCTCGTACAGATCGGGCTCCTGGGCGACCACCTCCCGCAGCAGCTTCTCCGCCTCCTTGTTTCTGCCCAGCCGGTTGAACAGATTGGCCAGATTGACCTTGGCCGGATAGAACCGGCCGTCGATGGCGATGGCTTGCTCATAGGCTTTCACCGCCCCCTCGGCGTCCCCCTGGTTCAAGGCGAGATTGCCCAGGTTGTAGCGCTGGGCCGGCAGGTCCGCGTTGTAGCGCATGGCCTGGCGGTATTCCTCCAGGGCCGTTTTGAAGGCCTGCCGGTCATCCTTGCGAAGCGCGTTCTCGGGCAGCATGGAGAGCATGAGGGCCGCTTCCATGCGCACCGCCTTGACGGGATCGTAGAGCTTGGGCGCGATGCGCTTCAGCCGCGTTTCGGGATCGAAAAATTCCAGGCCGCGTATGGCCGCGTAGCGGATGAGGGCGTCTTCGTCGTCCAGGGCGGCGGCCAGACAGGCCCGGCTTTCCTCTCCGGGGTAGGTCCGCAAGAGGGACAGGGCCGTGGCCCGGACGATGGCGGGCGAGAGGACGTCCCCGGCCAGGCGGATGAGCTGCGCGTCCGCGCCCGGCTTGTGGCCGCGCCCGGCGGCGATGGCGGTCCCGTACTGGGGTTTTCGGGTTTCGCCGTACCAGGAACGGTATTTCGCGATGGTCCAGGCCAGCGGCTTGTCCGCATGGCAGCCCGCGGCCGAGCAGGCGTTGGGCGTTCCGAGTTCGGCCGAAAGATCCGGGCGGGGAACGCGGATCCCGTGGTCGGGCCGGTAGTCCGCGCCCATGTAGACGCGGCCGGGCATGTGGCATTTGACGCAGAGCCGCCCTTCGTTCGGCTTGCCCTCATAGGTTTCCTTGTGGAAATGGTGCGCGCTCGAATCGTACGCATTCGCTTGATGGCACTGGGCGCAGACGGCGTTGCCTTCCTTGTGGAGCTTGAGGCTGTGGACGTCGTGGCAGTCCGAGCAGCGCACCCCGCGCTGGTACATCTTGCTCTGGGTGAAGGAGCCGTAGACGTAGACCTCTTCCAGAATCTGTCCGTCCGGGTAGTAGAGGCCTTCGTTGAGCAGCTCGGGGACCATGCTATCCAACAGCTCCCCGTTCACGTGGCGGTTGTCCCCCAACAGGAAGCGCCGGGAATGGCAGGGCGCGCACAGCTTGATCTGGTCGCCCGCCGCAAGGTCCCGGGTCCTGACGGCAAGTCCCATATCCGCGGCCTGGCTGCGGGCCAGGGGCGGCCTGGACGCCCATTCGAGGTGTTTCGAACCCGGACCGTGGCAGGCCTCGCAGCCCACGGCGATCTCGAACCAGGTGGTGCGGTAGGATCCGGCGTCCGGATCGAAAGCCTTGGAAAGCCGCGTGGAATGGCACTCGGCGCACATGACGTTCCAGGTCTGAGCGGCGTTTGTCCAATAGAGCCAGTCGTGGGGCCCGATTTTCTCGAAAGGCGGCAGACGATACCAGCGTTGTTTCTCCACGTCCCAGGCCACGGTCAGGCATTGCAGCCGCCCGCCGGGGAAGGGAACGAGATATTGCTGTAACGGACGGACGCCGAAGGTATAGGCGATTTCGAAGTCGCCGCGTTTTCCGTCCGGCCCCTCGGTTTCCACGAAAAATTTCTTCCCCTTGCGGTAAAAGCGCGAAACCACGCCGCTATAGGGGTCGGTGAAAGTCGCGTCGTTGAAATCGCCGAGCACGGTCGTTTCCGTGGCGGCGTCCATGGCCCGCTCGTGGTCCGAACCGCGCCATTTACCGTAGACGTTCTCATGGCAGGCCTTGCAGCTTTGGCTGCCCGTGAACCGGGCAGGCTGGTTTTCGGGAAGGGGCGCCTCCGGAACCGGGGCGAGAAGAAAGAGCGCGGGGGAAAGCAGGATGACGATCGCGGCGAAAAGCGCGATGCGTTCGTACCGGGCCGTCTCTTTGCTAAGCTGTGTCATTGCGTCTCGCCGTCTTTCCCCGTCTGGCCGTTACATCCTGACCGCCTGATCCGGCTCGAAGCCGCTTCTGCGCAGGGCCGTGGAGGCGTCCGTCTTGACTACGCCGTTTTCGATGCGCGTGGGGTAGTAGTCCAAGGGGCGCGAGGCCGGGCCCGTCAGGACCTCCCCGGCGGCGGAAAAGGCGGAGCCGTGGCAGGGGCAGGCGAAGCGGTTTTGCTTTTCGTCCCAGGTCACCATGCAGCCCAGGTGGGTGCAGGCGGGCGACAAGGCCAGGAAGCCGCCGTCCGGCAGGCGCGACAGGAAAAACCGCCCCTTGGGGATGGCGGTCACGGAGCCCGGCTTGAACTGGTCCACGGTCCCGGCGATCACGACGGCGGCGTCCTTGTCCCGGTCCTCGCGCCGGGCGCGCGAAACCAGGAACGAGGCGCCGATAACGCACAATTCGGCGGCTGCCGCCAGGCCCAGAAGCGCCCACAGCCGGTTGAGGAAACGCCGCCGCCCGGAATCGGGCGCTGTTTTATCGGCGGGTTCTTTAGTCATGGCGTTTTTTCGTTTGCTCATGCCTGCGTCGCGTTCTCATTTTGGCCGCGCGCGAAGGTTAGGGATGATCCGCCGTATGCGCGCTCTTGTTGAAAAGACGGTTTCGTTTTTCCAGGGACGCGCCGCCTGCGTCGCGTCCTTGAAGAACACGCCGATGTTTTTCACGGAGCATCCCCAACATTCGTCTCTGCTCATTGGGAGGCCGCGCCGCTAGGCGCCGCCTCCCGCGAAAGGCCAGGTCAGGCGCATGAGCGGCCCCCGGAACCAGATTCCCACGATGGCGCACACGGTCATGGCCGCGAAGGCGAAGGTCAGGATGGCCATGACGGCCTGGGCCCGGGAACGCTTTCCCCCTCGCGTCAGGGCAACGTAGGCGCCGCCGAGAAGCGCCGCCAGGGCCGCCGTGGGAATCAGGCCGCGCATGATCCACGCGCCCGGCGAGGCGGCGCCCGGGATAAATTCGTCGGCCAGGATAACCGCCGCCGCCAGGGCCGCGCCCGCCAGAGCCGACCAGGCGGCGAGCTTCCAGCCGCCCTTTGCGCCGAACCAGACTCCGGGCGGCAGAGCCGCGCCCGGAACGAACGGCAGGACCACGAGAGCGGCCGCGCCCAGGACCGGCCAGACGAACACGGCGAAGGCCGGATCAAGGTGCAGCAGAATTTCCTGGAACCCCTGGAAATACCAGGGCGCCTTGGCCGGATTCGGGCTCAGGGCCGGGTTGGCCCGGGCCAGAAGCGGCGCGTCGATGACGATGGCCAGGAGCAGGACGCAGGCGGCCAGGGTCAGGCCCGCGGCCGCTTCCCGCGCGATCAGGTCCGGCTTGACCGGCAGGCGCGCCTCGCCGTCGCCGCTGCGGACAAGCCCCCCGGCCCGGCGGACCAGCCAGAAATGCCAGGCGGTCAAAACCAGCAGGACGGCGGGAAGGATCGCCACGTGCAGGGTGAAGAAGTTGGCCAGGGTCCCCGGTCCCACCTCCTTGCCGCCGCGAACGAACTCCATGAGCCCGCCGCCGCAAAGGGGAACGTAGCCGAGCATGTTCACGCAGATGGTCCCGGCCCAGTAGGCCAGCTGGTCCCAGGGCAAAAGATAGCCCGTGAAATTGGCCGCCAGGACGAGCACGAGCAGGAAAAGGCCCACGATCCAGTTGAGACGGCGTCCCGGGCCGAAAGCGCCGGTGAACAAGGTCCGCAGACCGTGCAGCAGGACGATCCCGGCCAGGATGTTGGCGCTCAGGGAGTGGATGTTGCGGGCGAAGCGGCCGAAGGGGACCTCGCGGGTCAGGACCAGAACGGAATCGTAGGCGCCTTCGGCGGACGGCTGATAAAGCAGGAGAAGCAGGGGGCCGGTGAGAAAAAGCAGCCCCATAAGCGTGGCCGCCATGCCGCCCAGGCCGAAGCTCAGGGTGAACCGGAGCGTGGATGCGGGAACGCTTTGCGGATGCAGGTGCAAAACGAGGCTGGTGAGGGATCGCCTGGAGGAATGCATGGGCGAGAACTACCTCAATCCTCTGGGATCATGCAATGCGCATGAACGGGACGCCGGCGAAAAGAGGACGCGGTCCGGGGCGCGAAACCTTCTCGCCGCCGGTCCGGCGGCCGCGAGGAAAACGTCGCGCCGCGTTTATTTTTCGGGCGGATAAATGACCTTCCAGTCGTTTTTCATGTCCACCACGATCCAGCCGTAGTCCTTGGCGGCGGCCAGCGCCTTTTCCGCGCCCTTGTCATAGGCGTATTCGCGTTCGGCGTCGGTGTGATGGACCAGAAGGCCCAGGCGCGCCCCTTTCTCGATGGTGGCGTACTGGAGCATCTGGAAATCCCCGTCGGAATTGCCGAAGGCGGCCACGGGCTTGCGGCCGATGTGTTCGTTTATGCCCACAGGCTTGCCCGCCTTGTCGTCGATGAAGCCGATCTCGGGCAGGCGCATGATGACGGGCTTGCCGTCCTGCATCTCGAACCGGGTCTTGAGCCCGCTGCCCACCACCTGCTCGGGGGGCACGCCGTAGGCCGCTTCCGTCCAGGGGCGCATGAATTCGATGCCCCCGCCGGAAACGATGAAGGTCTTGAACCCGTTGGCCCGCATATAGGCCAGAAGTTCCAGCATGGGCTGGTAGACCATCCGGGTGAAGAGCATCTTGGTCTGCGGATGTCTGGCCGTGGCGATCCATGTGGCGACCATGTCCTGGAATTCGGCGTCGGTCATGCCGGACATGGTGGCCATGACGACCTCGAGGATGGCCTTGTCGCCGTCCGCGAAGGCGGTATTCAGATCGCCTTTGAGGATGGAGGCGAAGGGCTCCTGGGTCCGCCATTCCGGATGCTGCGCAGCCAGTTCCTTCACCCGGTCAAGGGCGAAGAAAAGCTGGAAATAAAGGGGTTTTTCCGCCCAGAGGGTGCCGTCGTTATCAAAGGTCGCGATGCGCTCCTCCACCGGGATGAAGTCCGGAGAGCCCTCTTTGGTCGTTTTCTCGACAAAGGAAATGATGGCCTGTTTGGCCGGGCCGTCGTTCCAGGAGGGCAGCGGTCCGGTCGCCTGGGCGGCGGCCGTCTGGGCGAGAATCAGAAGAAAAATCGCGAGAATCGCGCTCGGGAAAAGGCGAGGTCTGTTCATGCAATGCGCCTCACTCTCGGTTTCTGGGTTCGTTAGATCGGAAGAGCACACGTCTGAACTCCAGTCACGGCTACAGCTCGTATG
>CALGYO010000032.1 GCA_937934715.1 uncultured Desulfovibrionaceae bacterium
GACAAGGGCGTCTACTCGGCCATCATCGGCGGCCTTCTGGTCATCGTCTTCATGGTGGTCTACTACCGCTTCGCCGGTTTCGTGGCGGACCTGGCCCTGCTGTTCAACATGGTCCTCATCATGGCCGGACTGGCCGCATTCGGGGCCACGCTCACCTTGCCGGGTATCGCGGGCATCATCCTGACCATAGGCATGGCCGTGGATGCCAACGTGATCATCTTCGAGCGCATCCGCGAGGAACTGCGCCGCGATTTCGGGGCGCGCAAGGCCGTGGACGAGGGCTACGCCCGGGCCACCCTGACCATCCTCGACGCCAACCTGACCACGGTCATCGCGGCCATGGTCCTGTACGAATTCGGCACCGGCCCCATTCGCGGCTTCGCCGTCACCCTGATCCTCGGCATCATCGCCTCCATGTTCACCGCCATCTTCTTCTCCCGGGTGCTGTTCGACCTGTGGCTGTCCAAGAAGCCGGCGGACGTGCGGCTGAGCATCTAAGGCCGTTTCGACCAGACGACAAAAACCCCGTCCTTTCCAGGGCGGGGTTTTTTTTCGTCATTTGTATCGCGCGGGCGCGCTTGCTCTTGCGCAAGAGCGCGTCCTGCCCGTACTGCTTTTTCAGGCGCGCGGTCTCCCTTGGCCTCGCGCCGCGTTCCCCGTATCGGGACAGGGAGAGCCGGACGGGCATCTTGTGTTTTCAGGATGATCGAAATAGCCGCAATGCGGGCGGCGGGGAGAGCGGGTGAGGGCGGAGCGGACCATGCCAGAGACAGCGGGACACGGCCTGACCATGGCTGACGCGGAATACAAGGCCGCCGGGTTTGGCCCCCTCGTTCACGCGATCGCGATTTTCGCGGCGGTTCTCGCCAGCCTGGCGCTTTCCGGCGTTTGCGCGCGCGCCCAGAGCGCCGGAATCGGGAGTTCCCGCCTTCCGGACGGGATGTTCGCGGACGCCGAAAACGGCTTCGCCCCGCTTGACGGCCGGTTGCGCGTTTCCGTGACCGCGCGCCGCATCATCTTCAACAATCTGCAGGAACCGTCCTCCTTCAATCCGGCGGCGGCCTACGTTCCCCAGACCAGCGGATGGGAACGCTATTGGAGCGAGAACGAACTCTACGCCACCGTGGCCTACGATCTCGTTTCCACCGGGCATTTCCTGATGAGGCCCGGCCTGCACCTGGGCGTGGCCGCCGGGACGTTCACAGCGAGAAGCGAGCAGGCCGCTTTCTCCGAAACCTGGGAACTCGAAACTGCCTTTTTGTGGGGGCCGTCCCTATACGCCGAGGCCAGGCTTCACGAGAACGACGGGCCGTTCGCGGCCTTTGGGCTGGATTATTTCATGGCCGAGGCCGGGGAGCGAAAGGAGAGCATCGGCAGTTCCAGGAGCTCTGGCAGCAGCCCCGAGGACCGGGACGCCCGCTTCCGCTGGACCAGGCTGGAGGCGTCCCTGGCGGCTGGCTGGCGTTTCGGACCCTTCATCCCTCGTCTGGGCCTGCGCTACCGGGATTTCCGGCTGGAGAAGACGCTGACGCACCACGTGTCCCCGGCCGGGGCGACGGGGGAGGGGCTGGCGCTCATCACGGCCCTGAACAGCGCCCCCAGCCGCTACAGCTACCGGGCGGCCACCCCGGTCGTCCCTTTCGCCGAAGTTTCCTTCACCCCCATCCCCAACGTCCGCCTCTGTGGCGCAGCCATCCTGTCCACGGACCAGGATTTTTCCCTGGAAGCGGTGTTTCGCTTCTGAGACTGCCGCAGAGTACTGGGAGCGGAAAAGGCTTGACGACGCGCTCCCGCGGCATTCGCCGCAGGCCCCGCTCCGCGGGGCCGTTCTTATACCTTCGAGCAACACAATGATAACCATTTTGCGCTCTCAGGAATAATGCCCTGAAAGCCTGCATGCGCCTGTAGCTCATAATCCTACCAAGGAAAATGATATGGGATTCCGAAGGGCGAGAGCCCTTTGGTCCCCGAGGGGTCCCATCCCAACCAATTGCGCAGCGGTCTTCTCTAGGGATTTTCGCCGCGCCGGGCCTTTTCCACCCAGGCGATCTCCCGGATGATGGATTCGGTAACCGTGGGCGTTTGCAGGTCCTTGGGCAGGACGCTGAAGGTGTAGGTTTCCACTTCCATCGGAACATCGGGATCGAAAAGGGGCAGGATGCGGCGCAGGAAATCGTTGGTGGAGGCGCATTCGGGAAGCTCGTCCATGAATACCGGCAGGTGGAAATGCGCCCGCCACTGGGCCGCGCCGGGTACGTCCGCCGCCAGCGCCTCGGGCAGGTCGTCGAACCGGACAAGTCCCTGCGGGGTC
Organism: uncultured Desulfovibrionaceae bacterium; assembly: GCA_937934715.1. Lineage (GTDB taxonomy): Bacteria > Desulfobacterota > Desulfovibrionia > Desulfovibrionales > Desulfovibrionaceae > CALGYO01. The sequence continues at coordinate 2,312 of CALGYO010000032.1, forward strand.
GCGGCCACGGCCTGGTGCAGGTAGACCGGCTCGTTGAACCGGACGAGCCGCCCCAGGTCGCAGGCGGACAGGCGCAGGGCCGAGGACACCTGCACATGGCCGACGGGAACGCCGTTTTGTGCGAGCAGGCGCAGGGACTCTTCCGGATCCTCGAACTGCAGGGCCTGGTGGCAGCAGTCGTAGCACGCGGCCAGATAGGGGGCGAGCCGTTCAGGCAGGTCCATGCGCCGGAAAAAGTCCACAAGATCGGGGGTGGTCTCCAACAGGCACCCTGGTTCGGCCTCCACGGAAAGCTGAATGCGCCGGCCCGTGTCCTCTTCCAGCCGGGCCAAGGCTTCCAGAGCCTGGCGCAGCATGGCCATGGCGGGCGCCGCCTCATCCGGGCCAAAGGCTTCCCTGAATCCCAGAGGGACGGTGGAAATGGAGCCCGTCATGCCCTCCGGCAGCCAGATGGCCAGAAATTCCGCGAGGCTTCGCGTATAGTCCAGCCGCGTCCGGGAGCGCCAGTCCGGCAAATAGACGTCCGCCTTGACCGGCCGGTTGTGAAAGGCGCCGTAGGGAAAGCCGTTGACCGTGGCCACGTAGAGCCCGCGTTCCTCCATCCAGTCCCTGAAGCGCTGAGCCTCGTCACTGGTCAGTTCATGGGCCGCACGGCCGGAGACCCGCAGGCCGATGGGGAAGGGCGCGCCCGGCAGACAGGCCGCCTTGACCGCCAGGGCGTGTTTTTCAAGGTTCTCCAGGGTCTCGGTCCAGGACTCGCCGGGATGGATGTTGGTGCAGTAGGTTACCGGGCGCATGCGTCCTCCCGCAAAAGGGCTTTGGCCTCGCGCATCGTCGCCGGGTCGATGGCGTTGACCTCCAGGCCGCGGCCTATGCCCTGGAGCAGGCTGATGGTCAGTTCTCCGCCCAGGTGCTCGCGAAAGGCGTCCAGGGCGGCGGCCACGTCGAGGGACTCCAGGGCTTCGTTCCATAGATTGAAGCCCATGTCCCGCAAAAGCGTCAGGATGCGCGCGCAGTCCTCGCGGGAAAGAAGGCCCGTCAGGCTGGAGTAGAGGCTGTCCAGGGCGATGCCGATGGCCACGGCCTCGCCGTGGCGCAGACCGCCCCGGGTGATCTCCTCCAGGGCGTGGGCCGACCAGTGGCCGAAATCCAGTGGCCGGGCGGAACCGAGCTCGAACGGATCCCCGGCGGTGGCGATATGGGTCATGTGCAGCCGGGCGCAGTCCATCACCGCCTCTTCCACGGCCCAGGGGGCGAGCGTCCCCAGTTCGTGGCGGGCGGCGTACAGGCGCTCGAAGAAATCCCGGTTCCGGATAAGCGCCACCTTGACCGCCTCGGATAGTCCCGCCCGGCGATCGCGCGGCGCAAGGCCCGAAAGCAGCGCCAGATCGTTCACCACGGCGAACGGCGGGGCGAAGGCGCCCCAGAAGTTTTTCCGGCCAAAGAGGCTGACCCCGTTTTTGAGCCCCACCCCGGCGTCGTTCTGGGCGAGCGTGGTGGAGGGCATGCGCACCAGCCGCACCCCGCGATGGGCCGTGGCCGCCGCGAAACCCGCCGCGTCCAGCAGGGCGCCCCCGCCGAGGACGATCAGGAAGGAGTGGCGGCAGACGCCGCGCTCGAAGACAAGCCGCAGGACGCGCTGCAGAACGTCCTGGTCCGCCTTGGCCCGTTCCCCGCCTGGAAGGACCAGGGGATCGCCGATCAGGCGCGGCGTTTCCGGGCGCGTCTCGAAATAGCTCGCCGCCCGTTCGCACAGATCGGGGAAGGCTTCCGCCGCGCCCTGATCCACGACGAGCGCCGCCTTGGCCTGGTTTGAGGAGCCTTGGGGCGGGGAGGGGAACACGCTCCCCAGGGCCGGATTTTCGGGAGAAAACGCGTCCCGGGTGAAGATCACAGGGAAATCGTAGGAAATGCTCACGCGTTGCCGGATGGTTAACGCTGCCCGGCCGGCAGCCTGTTCACTGCGCATGGACCGCATATACCGGGGATCGCGGCGGCGGGCAATGGGCGACGGCGGAGCGCCCGTCCGGAGCCGGACGCGCATTTTCCCGGCGGCATCCGGCCCTGGGGAAAGGAACGCGGTTAACGCAGGGACAGGGACGGCGGGCGCTCAAGATGGCATTCTTCGAGCAACGCCGTATCAAGAAAGATTTCACGCGTGGGACCGTCGGCGCGGATGCGGCCTTGGTACAGGACAATGGTGCGTTCGCAGAGGTCCAGCACCAGATCCAGGTCATGCGAGGCGATGATTTTGGTGTGGGTGAATGTGGCCAGGAGATTGATCAGCATGCGCCTGGCCCTCGGGTCGAGGTTGGAGGACGGTTCGTCAAGGGCGAGAATGCTCGGGGACATGGCCAGTACCGTCGCTATGGCCACGGAACGTTTTTCACCGCCGGAAAGTTTGTAGGGAGGCCTCTGTGCCAGTTTTTGGCAATCGACCGTGGCGAGAGCGGATGCGACCCTGGCATCCACTTCCTCGTGGGGCAGTCCCAGATTCAATGGCCCAAAGGCCACATCGTCGTACACAGTGGGCATGAAAAGCTGGTCGTCCGGGTCTTGGAAGACCATGCCCACCGTGCGGCGCACCTCATCGAGGGTTTTGGGCGTAAGCGGGAAATCGCCGATGCGCACTTGCCCCGATTCGGGCGTGAGACATCCGTTGAGGTGCATGAGCAGGGTTGATTTCCCCGCTCCGTTGCCGCCAACCAGAGCTACGGATTCCCCGTGATGGATAAGGAAGGATATGCCGCCGAGGGCTTCGGTTCCGTCCGGGTAGGCGTACCGGACGTCCTTGAATTCGATGATGTGATGGCTCATGCCGTCATCCTTGAGGCCAGTTGTCCCAGTAAAAGGGAGAGGTTGAAGCTTCTGGCCAATCCGAAAAACGAGAGCCAGAAGAGGCAGAAAACAAGGTCGTGGATGGTGAAGGAAAACTCGCGGTTGAGACGGATTTCTCCGTCGAATCCCCTGCAGAGCATGGATCTGTGGATACGCTGGGCCCGGTCCATGGTGCGCAAGAGCAGTTGGCCGAGCATATTGGCGTAGATCTTAAGTCCCGTCCCGCGGCCCTTGAAGGAACGCAGGCTGCGAGCGCGGACCATGCGCAGGCCTTCGTCCGTCAATACGAAAAGGTACCTGTAGAGGAACAACAGCTGGATGATGAAAGCTCTTGGAACGCCTATGCGGCTCAGGGCCATGCATATGGCGTTGAACCCGGTTATTCCGATCAGGGCCAATGCGGCGCTGACGGTCAAAACGAAACGCAACACGACGGATGCGAACGAAATCCAGCCTGCGGAGATAGCCACTCCATGGAGCATGACCATCGGAGCCCGATCGAAGAACGGATTGAAGACGCCGACGAAGAGGGCGAAGGGGGAGGCGATGAGGATTTTCTTGAAAAGATAGCGTCCCGGGAGGTCGCCCGCGCCGATGAGGAAGACCGGGTAAATGGTTAATGGGAGGAGTGCGGAGATTTCATAGCGGTTGAAGGACACCACGGTAAAAATGAATCCCAGGGTGGTGATCAATTTTGCCCTTGGGTCCAACCTGTGCAAGGGCGTATTTTGCTCTGCCAGTCTGTCCAGGACGCCCAGTTCGAAAAGCGTGGTGTTTAACTTCATTGGTTTCATGCAAAAAAAAGGCAGCGGCTTTTTCGCCCCTGCCTTTTTCATGGTCGGTCAAGCAGGCCTTTCAGGTACGTTACACCGGTTTGCGCCTGTTTTTCAAGAATAATCCCACCGCTCCAGCGAGAAGAAGAGTCAGCCCTCCGCCCACGATTCCGGATACGGACGCTCCCGCCTCGACGGCGGGCCAAGCGGGTTCCACGGGCTCGGCTTCGACCGCTTCGCCTTGGGAGGCCTTGAAGGCGTAGTCGGGGAGAAACGCGGTTTTTTCCTGGAGCGAGGCAAGCGCTCCATGGACGCCGTCTTCAGGGGCTTCAAGTTCTTCTTTGCCGGATGTTTTCGCCATGGACCACTCCAATCCGTCAGGATAGGCGGATGCGAACCAGGACAAGGCGCCTCCGGTCAGAATGGCCGTGATGCCCAGAACGGCCAGGACTTTTTTCATGGAAAAGCCGGTCGCGGCGGCATGACCTGCGGCGATCCTCAGGATTTCCGGCCTGGCCGAGAAGATGAACAATGCGACTGCGGCCGTCACCAGACCTTCCACCACGCCAATGGCCAAATGAATCGGCTGCATGAGCATCACGAACACGTGAAACGGGAGTTCCGAAATCCCCGAGGCCATGGTTTCCAGCACCACGCCAAAAGCGCCGAGCTGGAGGCTTAAAACGGCGCCGAGAATGGAACCGGCGATGATGCGGCCACGGGTCGGGTTTTCACCGGCGAGAGGCTTGTAGAGTAATGGGTATGCGATGAAGCAGGGAAAAAAACCGAGATTGAAGATATTGCATCCCAGCGCCAACAGGCCGCCATCCGCGAAAAAAAGCGCCTGGACGACAAGCACCGAGGCGATGGTCAGGAAGGCGGCGTAGGGACCGAGAAGGATGGACAAAAGCATCCCTCCACCAAGGTGTCCGCTTGAACCTGTGCCGGGTATGGTGAAATTGATCATCTGGGCCGCGAAGATGAACGCGCCCATCACGCCCATAAGCGGAACGCTCATTCCGTCCGTGGCATCGCGTAGTTTCCGCGAACAATAGACGACAAGCCCTCCAGAGGCAGCCCACATCACGCCCCCGACAGTTGGGGAAAGAAGCGCATCCGCCATATGCATGGTCATACCTCCCAAGGAAATGATTCGATGGATAATCTTACGCTTTTAACCCCTCAAGCGTATGCGTTATTCTTATGATCGTACGAATGGGGTGTTGTCAATATTTTTTTGATAACAAAAAAAATAATCGTGCTACTCGAGGCTGGGATAGGGGCAAGCCAGACAAGGCTGACGTTCATGTCCGCATGCTGGCTTCAGCGGCTGGCGGGCGAGCAAACCGGAAGACCTCAAGCGCCGTAAAAAATCGTCAGGAGAAGTTTGGACGCCGGGGGGGCGTCAGTCGCCGGTTTTCGGCGGCGGCTGACGCCCTGGGAAATGGGATGCAGGCTGCGCGGCCTGAGGAAAACGTCCTCGGGGACGTTCTATTGTTTGTCATTCCAGGCCGAGCTGGGCCAAAAGATCGTCCACGTCGGACTGGTTGGTTTCCAATTGCGGGCCCTTGAGCTGGGTGATCTTCTCCTTGGCCTCCATCTCCAGTTCCTCGATGTTCTTGTCGGGCATGGTTTCCCGGGCTTTCAGCTTGATGCCCGTGGTCATGTACAGGTCGAACACGATGCCCTCGACCTTCTTGATGGCCTCGATGATGCGTTTGATGCGCTGGCCGGTGATGTCCTGGAAGGAGAGGACCGTCATGATCTGCATGAGGTCCTGATTGAGGTCGTCGCTGATTTCCCGAAGAGAGGTGAGCTGTTCCTTGGTCACGCCGCCGCTTTTGAGACTGTGCAGGATCTTGTTGGCGTCGGCCTGCATGGACTGGTGCTTTTCCACGATGTCCATGATCTGGGTGGTGGCTTCCTCGGTGGTTTGCAATATCTTGTCGAGCTGGTCCGCCGCTTCGTGGAACAGTTTGTCCGCCTGGCCTTTGTCGGCCGGGGGTTCGCCCATGTTCTTGGTGGCGGAATTGATCTCGCGGTAGATTTCCTGCAGGCCGTTTCGCATCTCGTCATTGATGCGCCGGTAGAATTCGCTTTCAAGCAGGGTGCGCGAAAGGGTCTTGTTGACCTGCTCCTCGACGCTTTGCGTGATGGCTTTTTTCAGGTCATTGACGATTTCCGAAATGACCCGCTCCATCACCCGGTCGAGGACATCCTGATTGTCGATCATGGCGCTCTCCTGTCAGGACCATTTTTTCCCGCGTATCTCGTCGCGTTGGCTTTGAAAGACGAATTGCACGATGCTTTCCAGGTCGCGCTCGCGGATGTTGGTGAAGTCCAAGGCGTAGACGACGCGTCCGCCGTGGTCCACCTGGCGCAGGATGCGGCCGATGGCCCCGGCCATGCGCAGGGGGAATTGGTTCAGAACGAGAACCGCCTCGATCATCTGGTTCTGGGAGAGTTCCTCGGCGCAGTGAAAGCGCAGACCGGCTCCGCTGATTTCGATCACGTCCAGGGACAGGGGAAAATCGGTTTCCAGGCTTTCCCGGCTTTGGAAACTGATGATCATGTCGAGCTTGGCGTTGATGGTGGAGAGCAGGTTGAAGAGCGAGTCGGACAGGCCTTCCTTGGAATCCGCGCCGAAGAGCCCGGGGCCGGCGGAAGGCGCTTCCCGGAAAAGAGGCAGCTCGGATTCCGAGGCCAAAAGACGCGCATGCCCCTTGATTCGGGTGGGGATGCGCAAAAACTCCCGTTTTTCCTCGCTCATGGCGGCTCTCCCTTATTGGCCGTTTTCCAAAAGGACGTTCATCGCCTTGACCGGGCAGACCTTGGCGCACATGCCGCAGGCCGAGCATTTTTCCGAATCGAACACGATGAGCCGCGTTTCCGGGTCGATGGTCAGGGCATGGGTGGGGCAAAGGGCCGTGCATACGCCGCATTGGATGCAGCTGTCGTTGTCCCGGGAGATCTTCTGGTTGATGGGCGCGATACGGATGCCGTGGGAGCGCAGGTATTCGAGGCCCTTTTCAAAGGCCTCCCTGGCCCCGAAAAGCTCCAACGTCATCTGACCCTCCTGGCGGGGGGTGATTTGCGCCTTCAGGATGTTGAAGCACAGGTCGAAACGCCGGGTCAGGTCGGACACCACGGGCTTGTTCGACGTTTCCGGAGGGAAAACGAGAAAATAGACCTTTTTCAGCTGTTTTTCAGCGCTCATATCGCAAAAATCCTCAAGAAGAGCCGTAAATCGCCGCCCAGGCTATTTGGGGAGCATGGCTTTGGCCCTTTTGGCATAAGTTGAATCCGGGTATTTGTCGATGACTTCCTGAAGCGAGAGCTTGGCGGCCTTTGCATTGCCGAGCTTCAGGAAGGCGGCCCCGCGTTTGAACAGCGCGTCGGGGTACTTGGCGCTCTTGGGAAATTTCTCGATCACGTCCTGGTAGGCCAAGACGGCGTTGGCGAAGTCGTTCAACTGATAGTACGCCTCTCCGCGCCAGAACATGCTGTTGGGGACCAGGGCGTTTTGGGGATAGCTTTTGATGAAATCCGACCAGGAGGCCAGGGCGCTCTGGTACTGCTTGGCGTTGAACGCCTGGAGGGCCTTGGTGTAGAGGGCGTCGGCCGGGTCGCGCGGGGCGGCCACCACCGGCGGCGCGATGGCGCCCGAGGGCTCCGGGGATTGGGGCTGGACCGGCTGATAAGCGGCGCCGGGCGCCGTCGTGACGGTGGTGGGAACGACGCCGGGCTGTCCGTAGGGCTGGTCCTGGATGATGACCTCGGGCTCCTGGACCTGGGGCTGTCCCGGAGCGGGCTGGTAGGGCTGATAGGGAACGGCCGTCACGGGCTGGACGGCCGTCTGCGGCGCCGTGACCGGAGCGGCTGCGGGAGCTTCCAGATCGACCGCCAGTTGGGAGGCCATCTGGGTCATGTTGGATTCCAGGCGCGACACGCGTTCGGCCAGTTGGGACAAACTGGTTCCGTCAGCGCCGACTTCCTGGGATTTCAACTGATAGGATATCTCCTCAAGGTCGGCGTTGACCTTGCGCAGTTGCGCCTTGATGTTGTCCATCTCGGCCCACAGGTCGGCCGTGGTGTCCAGCTTGGCGGGGGCGTCGCCGCGTTTGCCGGCGCAGCCGGAGAGTCCCGCGAACCCCAGAACGCAAATCATGAGGCAGGTGACAAGGCGGACGTTTTTCATAGAGGCTTTCTCCCTCTTTTTCTTCCGGCGATGAGATAGGCCAAACCGCCGATCACTGGGATGAACACCGTCACGCCGAGCCAGATCATCTTCTCGTTGACGGTGGGGAAATCCCGGTGGAAGCAGTGCCATATTCCCCACAGGTTGGGCAGGATGGGCAGC
>CALGYO010000033.1 GCA_937934715.1 uncultured Desulfovibrionaceae bacterium
ACGAGATGTAGCCGTGACTGGAGTTCAGACGTGTGCTCTTCCGATCTTGGCGCATACCTCGGCCAACGCCCGGGCGATCATGCCGGGCGCGGTCTCTCCCTGGACCAGGACCGGATACAGTCTGACCTCGCAGCCGTATCCCCGGGCGCGGCCGATGCGGATGAAATCCCGGATGGCCGCCCCGGCGGGCGCGGTGATGACGGCCACGCGTTCGGGATGCGCGGGGGGGCGCATCTTGCGGTCCTGATCGAAATAGCCCTTGTCCGCCAGCTCCCGCTTGAGCGCCTCGAACTCGAGATGCAGCCTGCCCTGGCCCATATCTTCCACCAGCTCGGCCGTCAGCTGATAGGTTCCGCGCGGCGGATAGACCGTGAGCCGTCCGGCGCACAAAACGTCCTGGCCAACCGCGAGCCCGGCGCCCGGCGAACCGCTCAGGATCTCGCCCGTGAGCGGATCGTAGCGCTCGCCCGAGACGGACAGGCTTTCGCGCTGGGCGTTTTTGAACCAGACGACGGAAAGACCGGCCTCCTCGTCGCGCAGGGTGAAATAGATGTGGCCCGAGCCCGGCCGGGAGATGTTGCCCACCTGGCCCCGCACCCAGACGAAGGGGAATTCTGCTTCGACCACGTCCTTGACGCGGCTGGTCAGCTCGCGAACGCTCAATATCTGCGGCATGCGATGCGGTCCCTCCCTGGCGCCGGGATTCCCGTTTCCCGCCCTTTCGCCTGGCCCGTTACAAAACGCGTCGGCGCCCGCGAAAAGGAAAAAGCCCGAACCAAGGCCGCCAAGGCCGCGCCATCCCCTCAAAAGCGGCCCGGGGAAGAGCCTGTACAAGGCCTTCCCCGGGTACAAGCCGATGCGGCGCCGCCTGTCCGGGCCTTGATCGTGCGGCCGTCAGCCCGGCGTCCCTAGAGCCCCCAGCCCTTGCGCACGTCCGCGCGCCAGGCGAGGAAAGCTTCCAGGAAGCCGTCGAGGGGCAGCTCGCCCTTTTCGCCCGTGCGGCGGTCCTTGGTCTCCGCCACGCCGCGCGCCAGGCCCTTGCCGCCCACCACCAGCTGCATGGGAAAGCCCATGAGGTCCGCGTCCTTGAATTTCACGCCCGGCCGTTCGTCCCGGTCGTCCAGGAGGACTTCCACGCCCGCGTCCGTCAGCGCCTTGTACAGGGCGTCGATCTTTTCGCAGGCCTCGGCGTCCTTGGGGGAGAGATTGAGCATGACCGCCTCGAACGGGGCGATGGGAGGCGGAAAAATGATGCCGTCCTTGTCGTGGTTCTGCTCGAGACAGGCGGCCACCACCCGGGAGACGCCGATGCCGTAGCAGCCCATGATCATGAACTGCTCCTTGCCGTTCTCGTCCAGGAAGGAGGCCTTCAGGGCCTTGCTGTACTTGAGGCCCAGCTTGAAGACGTGGCCCACCTCGATGCCCTTGGTGAACATGAGGGGCTGACCGCATTTGGGGCACAGGTCGCCCTCGGCCACCTCGCGCAGGTCGGCGAAACAGAAGATCTTCGCGTCGCGCTCGAGGTCCAGATGGCGCACGTGGGCGTCCTTCTTGTTGGCTCCGGCGATCCAGTCCGAGCGGATGGCGAGCTCCTTGTCCGCGTAGACGGTCTCCACGGCCAGGCCCACGGGACCGGCGAAGCCCACCGGAGCCTTGGTCCACCGCTCCACCTGCTCGGGCGTGGCCAGGGCGATCTCGGCGGCGCCCAGGAGGTTTTTCAGCTTGACCTCGTTGAGCTCGCGGTCGCCGCGCACCAGGGCTGCCACGGGCTTGCCGTCGGCGTCGTAGAGGAGCGTCTTGATCACGCGGGAAGGCTCGACGTTGAGGAACGCGGCCACTTCCTCCACGGTATGCGTATCCGGGGTGGCGATCTCCTCCAGGGGCGGACAGAAGGAGTCCTCCTTGGTCCCGGCGCACACGGCCTCGGCCTTTTCCAGGTTGGCCCCGTATTCGCAGCCCGAACAGGCGGCGATGGTGTCCTCGCCCGTGTCGGCCAGCACCATGAATTCATGGGAAAAGCTGCCGCCGATGGCGCCGGAGTCCGCCTCCACGGCCCGAAAGCCCAGGCCCAGCCGGGAAAAGATGCGGGCATAGGCGCCGTACATGTCCCAATAGCTCTTGTCCGCGCCCGCGTCGTCCTTGTCGAAGGAATAGGCGTCCTTCATGACGAACTCGCGGCCGCGCATGAGGCCGAAGCGGGGCCTGATCTCGTCGCGGAA
>CALGYO010000034.1 GCA_937934715.1 uncultured Desulfovibrionaceae bacterium
AGCTTGCCCGAGCCAAGAAGGGACAGACTCAGGTTGGTCGGGGTTCCGCCGAACATGTCGGTCAGGATCATGGTTCCCGCGCCCTTGTCCGTTTCGGCGATGGCTTGCTTGATGGCTTCCAGGGTGAGTTCCACCTCGTGGGAAACGTCCACGCTGATGGCCCGGCAATCCTTCTGGGGACCGATAATGAATTCCGCGGCCTTCAGGAGGCGTGAACCGAAGTCCGTATGGGTGACGATGACCACGCCGACCAGCGGACGTTTTTCTTCGGGAGCTTTCATAGGCTATTTTACGCGCGCCGGAGTTGCAATCGCTTGAAAACGCGCAGGGCGCGGGCGGCGAACGCGCCTTCCGCCTGCGCAGCTTTGCGGGCCAAGTCCCCTACCCTTTTTCGATATGCCGATGTTCAAGGGAAACATTGTAATTCGCCCTGGAAAGCGTGTCAAAGACGGACTCGGCCACGGCCACGGAACGATGCCTTCCGCCGGTGCAGCCCAGGGCGATGGTCAGCCTGTACCGCCCTTCCTGGGCGTACAGCGGGATGAGATAGAGCAGAAAATCAGAAAGGCGTTTCAAAAACTCCCGGCCGGTCTCGTTGTCGAGCGCGTAGTCCGCCACGAGCTTGTCCTTGCCGGTCAGTTCCCGAAGCGCGGGATCGAAATAGGGGTTGGGTAAAAAACGCAGGTCGAACACGAGGTCCGCCTCGCCCGGAGGTCCGTACTTGAATCCGAAGGACATGACGTGCAGCTTGATGGAGTCGTTGCGGCCCTTGAGAAACCGCCATTTCTCCTGAAGATTGCGGCGCAGGTCATGGATGGAATACTGGGTGGTGTCGATGACCATGTCCGCGGCTTCGCGCAACAGCGCCATGCGCTCGCGTTCATAGGCCAGCGCCTGTTCCAGGCCGTGTTGTCCGTCCTCGAGAGGATGGGGACGTCTGGTAGTGGCGTAGCGCCTGCGGATTTCCGCGGCGTCGGCTTCGAAAAACAGGATCTGGACGCCGACGCCGCGGTTTTTGATTTGGGTGAGGGCGTCGCCCCACTCCCGGTCGAGATCAGCCTGGCGCACATCCATGCCAAGAGCCAATCCCTTGTACTTATTGTTTTTTTGCCCCTCAAATAGTTTGATAAGGGTCGGAACCAGGCTGACGGGAAGCCCGTCAACCGTGAAAAAACCCAGGTCTTCGAAGACCTTCAAGGCGGTGCTTTTTCCGGAACCGGACAGCCCGGTCAGGATAACGACGTAAAACGAGCCGCCCGGTTCCACGCAAACCTCCGTCAGGCGCGCCTATGACGCCCCGCCCAGGGTTTTCCATAACTCGTCCACGCCCTGGGCCGCCATGAATTCCTGGCGAAAGGATTCGTCCGACAACAGCCGTGAGATGTGGGCCAGGATACGCAAATGCAGGCCGGCCACATGCTCGGGCGCCATGACCAGAAACAGGATGTGGCATGGCTTGAAGTCGAGGGCCTCGAAGTTGAGGCCTTTGACGCTTCGGCCGACCACGATGACGATCTGATCCAGGTTGTCCATCTTCCCGTGCGGAATGGCCACGCCGTCTCCGATGCCGGTGGTGCCCAGGGCCTCGCGCTCCATGAGCACGCGATGGGCCTTCTCCAGATCGAAGTCCGGCCACCGCTTTTTCAGCGGGGCCGCCAGTTCGGCCAGGGCGTCCATTTTATTCTCGGACCGTAGATCCGGGATGATGAACTCCTTTTGCAGAAAGTCATCGAGACGCATCAGTATCCCGTCCCCGGATCGATCACGCCGAAGTCGCCGCTTTTCATGCGATAGATCACGTTGACGCGCTCGGTTTCGGAATTGAGGAACACCAGAAACTCGTAGCCCAGGGTATCAAGCTGCATGGCGGCTTCATCCACGGCCATGGGCTTGGGCTCGTACTTGTCGGACTCGATGATGGTACGTTCCTTGGCCCCGGATTCGCCTTCCGCGAAGCTGATGACCTCGGTATGCACGGTGGATGCGGCCTTTCTGCGACGATCCTTTTGCTTTTCGCGCATCTTCCTGGCCTGGGCCTCCACCTTGTCCAGGACCATGTCGATGGTGGAGTACATGTCCTCGGATTCCTCGTGCGCGGAAATGTGCAATACGTCCGCGTTGAAGATGATGTCCGCCATCTGGCGGGTCTTCTCCACGGAAAGGTTGACGGTCAATTCGGAATCCTCGGCGCTTGTCATATATTTGCCGAGCTTGTCGAATCGCTTGGCGGCGTAGTCCCGCAGATGATCGGAGGGATCGAAGTTCTTGAAATTGAAGGTGATGTTCATACCTGCCTCCTGTGCTATGGTGTCGCCCGGATGCGGAAGGGCAAAAACTAGAAAACTTCCTTGCGTTTGGATGAGGACGGGATGTCCATGGCGGTCCGGTATTTGGCCACGGTCCGGCGGGCGATGTTAATCTGCAGGGATTCCTTGAGGGTATCGGCGATGGCCTCGTCGCTGATGGGACGCTTGGGGTCCTCGTCCGCGATGATCTTCTTGATCATGGCCTTGACCGATTCCGAGCCCACCGTGCCCCCGTCGTCGAGATCCAGGGAGCTGTTGAAAAAGAACTTCAATTCGAAAATGCCGTGGGGCGTGGCCACGTACTTGTTGGACGTGATGCGGCTGACGGTGGACTCGTGCATGCTGATGTCGTCGGCCACGTCCTTGAGGATGAGGGGGCGAAGCTTGGTCACGCCTTCCTCGAAAAAGCCCCTTTGGAATTTCACGATGCTTTCCAGAACCTTGTACAGGGTGCGCTGGCGCTGGTAGAGGCTTTTCATGAGCCACACGGCCGAACGCATCTTGTCCTGGACGTATTCCTTGTCCTTGTCGGAGCGCGGCTCGAAGCCTTCCAGATCGGAAGAGCACACGTCTGAACTCCAGTCACGGCTACA
>CALGYO010000035.1 GCA_937934715.1 uncultured Desulfovibrionaceae bacterium
TCCCCCCGGACCCCCCTCTCCCTTCCCCAGAAACCTTTGTTATGCTTCGCGCTTAGGGTGTTAGCGCGTCGCGGGGGGTGGACGTCCCGAGCTGCGCCGGGCGTGGCGCGGGACGCGCGGGGTTGGGGAGTTGAACCGCAAGAAAGAAGCCAAGAGTTTCTTCATTGCGGTTCAAATCCCCAACCCGACCTCGCAATAATTAACGTCTTCGATTCATGTTTATTTTTTGATCCCCATCCACCAATTTCGCGCGACAGCGCGAAGGCGAACCGTCCGTTTGATTTCAAGGAGCGGGGCCGGGAGAGACGGCGCGCTTCGCGACGCCTCTCCCGGCCCCGCTCCTTGAAATCAAACGGACATTCCCAGGCTCCCAGCCCAGCCGCGTCGCCTCCCGCCCGCAACCCCCCGACAAAGTTCTTGAAGGGGGTCCAGGGGGAAACTTCTCCGAAAGAAGTTTCCCCCTGGCGGGGGTCCGGGGGCGGCGCCCCCGCCGCGCCGCAGGCGCCGCGAAAGCTTCTCGCTCTATCGCTCTCCCGCCTATTCTCCGAATACGTCCCGCGCCGTTTTGGACCAAATTTCGATGCTGGCGGCGGAGTAGGCGTAGAGGCGGGCTTCGGCGGTCTGGTTGTTCATAAGACCTGTTTTGATGGCGCGCAAGGCTATGGGGGCGGCGAGGGCGAGGGGGAAGCCGTAGGCGCCGCAGCTGATGGCGGGGAAGGCGATGGAGGCCAGGGCGTGTTGATGGGCCAGGGCCAGGCAGTTCTGGTAGCTTTGTTCGAGCAGCGCGGGTTCGTCGCGGTCGCCGCCGCGCCAGATGGGGCCCACGGTATGGATGACGTATTTGGCCGCAAGGCGAAAGCCCGGGGTCAGAACGGCCTGTCCGGTGGGCAGGGGGCCGCGTTTTGCGGTGATGGCCAGGCAGGCGGCGAGGAGTTCGGGGCCGGCGGCCTTGTGGATGGCGCCGTCCACGCCGCCGCCTCCGGCCAGGGAGGGGTTGGCGGCGTTGACGATGGCGTCCGCGCCGGACGTGGTCAGGTCGCCCGTGACGAGGAGGAAGCGGCCGGAGCCCGCGTTCATGGAGAGGACGTTCTTCATGGGATGAGGATTTTGTTCCATTCGGGGTTGATATCCGGGCCGAGGAGGGCGAGGCTGCGATGGGATGGGTCGAGCAGGCGGGCGGCCATTTCGTGGACGGCCTCGGGTTTGACGGCCTGGATGCTTTTGGCGGTTTCCTCGTAGGGGATGTCCCTGCCGAACAGAAGCTGGTTGCGGGCCAGGCGCATCATGCGGCTTTCGGTGGATTCGGAGCCGAGGTACAGAAGTCCCTGGAGGTGTTCGCGGGTATGGGCGCATTCCTTGTCCGAGGGGCCGTCCTTGGCGAGCCGGTCCAGTTCGGCGGCGATGGTTTCCAGAAGCTCCACGGTGCGTCCCGGGTCCACGGCGGCCTGGATCTGCATGACGGCCAGGTCGGAGAGGCTGTTGACGTGGGCGTAGATGGAGTAGGCCAGGCCGCGTTTTTCCCGGACTTCCTGGAAGAGCCTCGAGGACATGTTGCCGCCGAGCAGGGTGGAGAGCACGGTTTGGGTGAAGCGTTCCGGGTGGACGTTGGAGAGCGCCGGGAAGGAGACGATGACGTGGTTTTGTTCCACGTCGCGGGAGATGGCGATATTGGCCGGGACATAGGCGGCGGCGCCGGGTTTGGGCGGCCGTGGGCTCGCCGGGACGCGGGCGAAGGCCTTTTCGGTCATTTCGGCCAGGGCGTCGTGGTCCACGTCTCCGGCGGCGGAGATGAGGATATTGGACGGCGCGTAGTGAAGGGCGCGGAAGGCGTCGAGGTCGTCCCGGCTGAAGGAGGCCACGGTTTCGGGCCGTCCGAGGATGGGATGAGCCACGGCTGGGTCGTTCCAGATGCTTTCCCAGCAGTCCTCGTGGATTTTGTCTTCGGGCGCGTCTTCCACCATGGAGATTTCCTGGAGGACGACTTCTTTTTCACGGGCGGTTTCCTCATCCGAAGGGGAGGGATTGAGGACCAGGTCGGCGGTGATCTCGAAGGCCTGGGCGAAATGTTTGTCGGCGACGCGGATATGGAAGCAGGTGGCTTCGCGGCTGGTGAAGGCGTTGGACAGGCCGCCCAGGATGTCGAGGTCCAGGGCGATGTCGTGGGTGGTGCGGCTCGTCGTGCCTTTGAAGGCCAGATGTTCCAGAAAATGGGCCATGCCTTCCTGGCCGGGGCGTTCCATGCGCGAGCCGGATTCGATCCAGAAGCCGAGGCTGGCGGTGCGTACGGAGGGCATGCGTTCGCTGACGATGCGCAGTCCGTTGTCGAGGGTGGTGAGATTGAACAGGGATTTTTTCGGCATGCGTCCTCCAAAGGCGGTATTTTGCGCGGACTGGCACGATTTGTCCATAATGAGAGGGCGTAAGATGGCGCAACGAGGCGCTTTCTTGAAATAAATATTGTAATCCCGGGGTGATGGCTCCGGAGAAGGGTTGAAGAAAGTTCTAACGACGCGTCCGTTTTCCCGGATGGCCCGAATCGGTGTCCGATTTTTCGGATCAGGCTGGGGAACAGGACGAAACGGGGTGCAGCGCATGACCATGGTTCAGGATTTGGCGCAACGCATGGCGGAGGCGGCCGGCAAGGTGTCGGCCAAAACGTCGTTCATAACGGGCATGGAGGAGGCGTACGCCTACGCCGCGCAGCTTTGCGCGGACAAGGCGCCCGCCAAGAATCTTTTGGAGCCGGGAAAGGACGGCGGCGCGGAACGCATCATGGCCGCCCCGGGGCTTTCGGACGAAGAATACGCCGCGCTTGGCGAGGTCTGCGCGGACAAGGGCGTGACGCTCATCCGGGACGGCCTGCGGTCGCATCTGGGCGGAATCGACGCGGCATTCACCGTGGCGGACAAGGCGGTGGCGGAGACGGCCACCATGGTTCTTGTTTCGGAGAACGAATCGTTGCGCCTGGCCACCATGGTGGGGGAGTTTCACGTGATGGTCGTGCCCACGTCGCGCATCGCGGCCACGGCGCTTGAGATCGAGGGGGAGCTTGCGGCCATGATGGCCAAGCCCGGCTCGTACACGGCTTTTATTTCCGGCGCCAGCCGGACGGCGGACATCGAGCGGGTATTGGCGCTTGGGGTCCATGGCCCGCTTGAACTGCACGTGCTTTTTCTGACGGAGGGCGAGGATGCATAACGCCAAGAATCTCACCGAATACAAGGCCCAGCTGGGCGACGCGCTCGGCAACTCCTTTTTGCGCAAGACCCTGGACAATTTCGCCGTGGCCTACCGGACGGGACGGGCCAACGCCTTCGCGGGCATGGACGTGGACGCCTGCGTGGGCGAGGTGGCGGCCTTGAAGGACGAGGCTGCCTGCCATCTGGACGAGCTGTTTCTGGCTTTCAAGGAAAAGGCCGAAGCGGCCGGGGCCATCGTGCACATGGCCCGCAACGCCGGGGAGGCCAACGACATCATCGCGCGCATCGCCAGGGAAAACGGCGTGAAGACCGTGGTGAAGTCCAAATCCATGACCGCCGAGGAAACGCTGCTGAACCACCGTCTGGAGGACGACGGCCTGGAGGTGACGGAGTCGGACCTTGGGGAGTGGATCATTCAGCTCAGGCATGAAGGCCCGTCCCACATGGTCATGCCGGCCATCCACCTTTCGCGCAACCAGGTGGCGGACCTCTTTTCGGAGGTGACCGGCTCGAAGCAGGAGCCGGACATCGACGGGCTGGTCAAGGTGGCCCGGGGCGAGCTGCGGCGCAAGTTCACGGGCGCGGACATGGGCATCTCGGGCGCCAACTTCGCCATCGCGGACACCGGGACCATCGGCATCGTGACCAACGAGGGCAACGCGAGGCTCACCACCACCTTGCCGCGCATCCACGTGGCCCTGGCAGGGATCGACAAGCTCGTGCCGTCCCTTGAGGACGCCCTCAAGATCCTGCGCGTGCTGCCCAGAAACGCCACGGGCCAGGCCATCACCACCTACGGCACCTGGATCACGGGCTCGGTTCCCTGCGAGACCGGCGAGGACGGGAAAAAACAGCTGCACATCGTCTTTCTGGACAACGGCCGCCGCGCCCTGGCGGCGGACCCCGAGTTTTCCCAGACCCTACGCTGCGTGCGCTGCGGGGCCTGCGCCAACGTCTGTCCGGTCTACCGGCTGGTGGGCGGGCACAATTACGGCCACATCTACATCGGGGCCATCGGCTTCATCCTGACGTATTTCCTGCACAGCCGGGACAAGGCCGAGAATCTGGTGCAGAACTGCCTGAACTGCGGGGCCTGCAAGGCGGTCTGCGCGGGCGGCATCGACCTGCCCAGGCTCATCAAGGAGATCCAGGCCCGCATCAGCGACGAGAAGGGGCATTCCGGCTCCAACGTGCTGATCGGCAAGCTTTTATCCGACCGCAAGCTCTTCCACGCGGCCCTGCGCGTGGCGTCCATCGCCCAGAAGCCCGTGGCCGAGAAGACGGGATTCATCCGGCATCTGCCGCTCATTTTCTCCAATGAGCAGAAATTCCGGAAGCTTCCGGCTCTGGCCAAGACGCCTTTCCGGGACATGTGGCCCAAGGTCAAGCCCAAGGCCGAGACGCCGCGGTTCAAGGTGGCCCTTTTCTCGGGCTGCGTGCAGGACTTCGTCTATCCCGAGCAGGTGGTGGCCGGCGCCAAGCTTCTGGCTAGGCGCGGGGCGGACCTTTCGTTCCCCATGGGCCAGAGCTGCTGCGGCCTGCCCGCGCTCATGATCGGCGAGAAGCGCGCGGCCCGGGAGGTCGCCTGGAAGAACATCCGGGCCATCGACGCGGCCGGGTTCGACTACATCGTGACCATGTGCGCCTCCTGCGCCTCGCATCTGAAGCACGAGTATCCGAGGCTTCTGGCGGACGATCCGGAAATGGCCCTGGCGGCCCAGCGTTTCTCGGACAAGGTCATCGACTTCAGCAGCCTGCTGCACGATGTCCTGGGCGAGGAGGAAACCGGCGAGCAGGTACCCAAGGTCGGCGGCGCCAAGTCCGTGGCCTACCACGCGCCCTGCCACCTGTGCCGGGGGCTTGGGGTGAAAAAGGCGCCTCGGGAGCTTCTGGCCGAGCACGGGCTCGATTACCGGCCCTACGACGAGGAAGAGGTCTGCTGCGGCTTCGGCGGCTCGTACTCCATGAAATTCCCGGGGCTTTCGGCCCAGATGGTGGAGCGCCAGATCACGAACGCG
>CALGYO010000036.1 GCA_937934715.1 uncultured Desulfovibrionaceae bacterium
TCCCCAATACAAAACCGGCTCCGAGGCGCTCTATGCCTTGATGCGCCTGCACCAGGCCTTTTTCATCGCCGAGGGCATGGCCAAACCCGGCGCGGACGACGCAGGGCCGCTTGAGATAACGGAGTGGGAAATCTACACGGACCTGACGAACAAGAAGCTCTATTACGCCACCTACGGGAATCTCACGCCCCGGTTCGTGGACGTGTCCAAGCTGGATTTCGCCCCCGGTCCCATCCGCGCCCTTACCATCGAGCAGCCCGTGAAATTCGAGGACATGACCCAGGCCTTCAAATAACCCGTCATTCAGGCCAAACCAGAAAACGGAGCCCCGGCGACGATCCGGGGCTCCGTTTTTTTTCGCGTCAGGCGCATTTTCAAATGAGGTTTGTCCCGAGCGCCAGGGCCGTTTTTGCGTCGGATCCGGCTGGGGGCGAAAGGACGCCCCTAGAATGACGCGCGCTATGCTTCGAGCCGATCACGACCGGCGGCGTCACTCGGCTGCGGGTTCGATTTCCAGGGTTCCGCGGTTGGCGTCCAGAAGAGCTTTCGCGCCAATCGGAACGGCGAGGGCGTTGCGACCGTGCCCCAGTGGCAAGCCGCCCAGCAAGGGAACCCCGAGAGGGGCAAGCCGGTCGCGCAGGACGTCGATGACGCTCCACCCGCCGGCTTGCTTGAAGCCGGTGAACTGGCCGATGGCGATCCCGCGGACGCCATTCAGACAACCCGTTTTCAGCAGCCGGGTAAGATGCCGGTCGATATGACCGAGTCCTTTTTCAATGTCCTCGATCAGCAGGATGGCTCCTTCCAAATCGGGCAGAACCCAACCCGCTGCGGCGGCTATCATGTCGAGGTTGCCTCCCAGGAGGATGCCCTGGGCGTGTCCGCGAGTGGTCAGCGCTGCGGTGGGCTCGTCGGCCACGGAACGGATGGCGACAGGCTCTGCGGTCAGGATGGCTCGCCGAAACGATCGAGCGGACGTCTCGCCGAACCGCTCCGGGTCCCAACAGGCGCCGTGGATGCCGGGAACGCCGGCGTGACGCCACAGGGCCAGATGCAGGATCGTCATTTCGCTGAAGCCGATCAACAGCTTCGGGTCAGCGCGTATGGCGGAAAAGTCGAGGCCGTCGGCGATCCGATAGGCGCCCTTCCCGCCACGCGTAGCGATCACCGCCCGTACCGCCGGATTGTTGATCGCGTCATTCAGGTCGGCCAGACGATCCTCATCGCGGCCCGCGAGATACCCTATCTTGTCGAAGACGTGGCGCCCCAATTCGGCCCGCAGCCCGAGCTTTTCGAGCCATTGGACGCTGCGCATCACGCTTTCCCTGTCCGGCGCGCTCGCCGGCGAAACCAGACAAACCGCGTCTCCCCGACGAAGAAGCGCCGGTTTCACCCGTCGCGCGGCCATCGTTCCAACATCTTCGCTCAATCCGCTTCACCTCTTTGCCGGCGTGTTGTCCGGCGCCATTTCACGATTCCGACGACGCGCTCGCTGAGGATTTCCCGCCAGCGCTTGAGCTCGTCCCAGGAAAAGCCCTGGGGATGGCAGGGCCAGATGGAATTGTTCTGGACCAGGGGCTCGGATTCAAGGGGCAGGCGGCTGGCCCGGACCGCTTCGGCGAAAAGCGTCGTCCCCGGAATGGGGCTGTAGTCCGAAAGATGGACGCGAAAGCCCCGGCGGCGAAGCGCCCGGACGTCTTCGGCCAGACGCTCCAGATCCTGGCCCGGAAGCATGAACAGCAGGTTCAGCCCGATTTCCTCCGGCGCGAATCCGGCGGCGAGAAGGTTGTCCACGGCCTCCTCCCAATCCTCCCGCTGGAGCTTGCGGTCGAGCCGCCCGGAGAAATTCAGGCTCTCCAGGCCGATGCGTACGTGGGACAGCCCGCAGGCCTTGAGCAGGCGGCAGGCCTTCGGGCCGAGCAAGGCGGCGTGGACGGCGTTGGGCGTATGCAGGGCAAGGTCGAGCCCGGCGGACAGCATCCCTTCGAGCAGCGGGCCGAGACGGTCGTCGAAATCCACGAGCAGCGCGTCGTCGTAAAAGGCGAAATGTCGGGTTCCGGCGGCGTAACGCCGCATAACGGAGGCCAGAAGCGCTTGTGGCGGCGCCGGGGAAAAGCCGGGAAAAAGCCGTTTCGAGGCGCAGTAGGCGCAGCCGTACGGGCAGCCGCGCGAACCGAGAATGGGCGCGAAGGCGGCGCCGGGATAGAGGTCTTCGGCCAGGGACAGCCCGGCGCCCTGGGGGATGGCCGGAGCGGGCGCGCCCGCAAGCCTCCACACGGCCTCCCAATTGTCCGGCCGCTCCAGGGGGCCGGCCACGACCAGGTCCGCCGCGCAGGAACGCCTGGCGTGTTCCGGAAGCAGGGAAGCGTAGACCCCGCCGAGGACAAGGGGCGTTTTCGGCCAGATTTTCCGGCACAGGGCCAGGGCGGTCTGGGGACCGGGCGCCCAGTAGGTCATGCCCGAACCGACGAAGACCATGTCCGGGGCGGGATCGAGCGCTCGAAGCGCCGCCTCGACCGCCTCGAACGGCAGGCCGTACCGGCCGTAGCGCCTGGGGACATGGGCCAGGGCGGCGGGCTTGGGGAGCGGGGTCTTGGGATAGTGCCCCCGGCCGTCCGGGCGCGGCCTGGGCCAGGGCATGTCCGCCCAGGTCCGGTCCAGGCAGTCGAGAACGGCGGTCGCGCAGCCCGACCGCGTGAGCATGAAGGCGCAGGCCAGAAGGCCGACCGGACGCGACCAGAGGTTGAAGGCCGCGAAATCGTAGATCCACGGGTTCAGCAGCAGGACGCGCGGCCCGTCGCCGGTCGGTCCCCTCCAGGGGATATGCGGAAATATCGAAAGGCCGGGCATGTCGCGAAATCCTCTTCCCGGGCCCGGGCGCTCCCCTTGCCTGGGCGGGCGCCAGCCGGACTTTCCTGGTGAAGGCCTTCCATAAAGCCGCCCGCTCTGGCGGTCAAACCTTCCAACCGGTCTGGAATTTCATGATGGGGAGTGGCATGGTGGAAAAAAAGCGCGTTCGCGGCCAAGGGGGTTCGCCATGAACATCAGCGTCGTCTCCATCCACCACGACTGTTTCATCCTGGAATTCGCCAAGCGGACCGTTCTCTTCGACTACCCCGCCCCGGAACATCTCCCCCCTGAGGCGGCCGCCGCGGCCAGGACGCTCCTTCGCGGCAAGGACGTCCTGGCCATGATCTCCCACAGCCACCCGGACCATTTCGATCCCGCCATAGGGGACGCGCTGGCCGAAACGGCCTCGGCCCGGTTCGTGGTCTCGGACGACGTCGTTGACATGTTTCCGGACGCCCTGCCGGACGACCCCGGGCGCCTATGCGTCATGGAGCCGGACCAGGAGGCGCGATTCGCGGGCCTTCGCATACGGACCCTCGAAAGCGACGATCTCGGCGTGGCCTACATGGCGGAAGGGGACGGCCTGCGCTTTCATTTCGGCGGGGATCTGGCCCTGTGGGACTGGGAGGGGCTGCCCGGCGCGGCCCGGGCCGTGGCGCGAAGCCGCTACGAGACGGCCCTTTCGGCCATCGCCGCCTTCAAGCCGGACCTGGCCTTCGCCAACGCCGACCCTCGCCTTGCGAGCCTGGCCGGGGGGCCGCTTTTTCTGGCGACCGTCAAACCCCGCGTGTTCGTCCCCATGCACGCCTTCGGCAAGCCCGGGGACATCCTCCGCGAAAAGGCGCGGCTGACCATCCCGGAGACCGAGACCTTTTTCTACGCCGCCCCGGGCGATCACATGGAGTTTACGCTTATGCCCCGTCCGTAAGATGGACGCAGGCGCTGTGGGGAGCGAGGAGGACGGGTTTCCCGAAATCCTGGGCCGGACCCGCGCCCGGTCCGCCGAAGGCCGCGTCCCGGGAATCCAGAATCGTGCGCCAGGCGCCCGGCCGGGCGGGATCAATCCGGGCGGATCTGGCCGAAAAATTGAACAGGCACAAGGCGCGCACGCCCCCGCCCCGCCGTTCCATGACCAGGACCTGGCGGCGTTCATGGCATTGAACCAGGGTCTCGTCGCGATCAAGGCTGGTAAACGGGGCCAGGCCGTTTCGCAGGGCCGCCAGGCGGCTGTAGAACGCCGCGCAGACCCGGCCGCGTTCCGTCTCAAGGCGCGACCAATCGAGCCTGGCGGCGGCGAAGGTCGCAAAGGCGAAGGGATCGCGCGGCTCGCCCCGCCATCTGAAGGCGGAAAACTCGCGTTTTCGCCCCTCGCGCACGGCCGTTATGAGCCAGTCGTCCCCATGGTCCGCGAAATAGGTGAAGGGCGCGGTCTCCCCGAACTCCTCGCCCATGAACAGCATGGGCGTTCCCGGAGAAAGGAACAGGAGCGCGGCGGCGACCTTCAGGCGTTCGAAGGGAACGCTCGCGCACAGCCGGTCCGAGGCCGCCCGGTTGCCGATCTGATCGTGGTTTTGCAGGCAGTTGACGAAACGGTCGACAGGAAGATGGCGCGCGGGCAGGCCGTGGCGCCTGCCGTAATATTTCGAATAGCGCCCGGCCAGGGAAAAGCCGTCGCGTACGGTCTCGGCCACGCGGGAAAGTCCGCCGTAGTCCGCGTAATACCCGGCGCGCTCGCCGGTGAGCAGGGCGTGGACCGCATGGTGGAAATCGTCGTTCCAGGTCCCGGCCAGACCATGGCCGCCCACGGCGCGGGGCGTGATCATGCGCGGATCGTTGGCCTGGGATTCGGCGATGAGGAACGGTTCGCGGCCATCGGCCCGTCCGTAGGTCTCCACATTTTCGGACAGTTCGCGCAACAGATGTTTTGGCCGCTGGTCCCAGATGTGGTCCACCGCGTCCAGGCGCAGGCCGTCGATACGGTAGCGGGAAAGCCAGTGCAAGGCGTTTTGCAGGAAAAACGCGCGCACGCCGTCGCTGCCCGGGCCGTCGAAATTGAGCCCCTCCCCCCAGGGCGTAGTGAATTTCTTCGTGAAATACGGTCCGAAATCGCGCAGGTAATTCCCTTCCGGGCCCAGGTGGTTGTAGACCACGTCCAGGATAACGGCCATGCCATGGGCGTGGCAGGCGTCCACCAGGCGCTTGAGCCCCTCCGGCCCGCCGTAGCTTTCCTGGACGGCGTAGGGATACACGCCGTCGTAGCCCCAGTTGCGCGTTCCGGGAAAGGCGGCCACCGGCATGAGCTCCAGGCAGTTGACGCCGAGGGAGCGCAGATGGCCGATTTTCGCCGCCGCCGCGTCGAAGGTCCCTTCCGGGGTGAAGGTTCCCACGTGCATTTCGTAGAGGATGCGCTTTTCCGGGGCGGGCGGGACGAACCCGGCGCCGGACCAGGCGAAGGCGCCGTGGTCCACCAGGCTCGATGCGCCGTGAACCCCGTCCGGCTGGTGGGAGGAGGCGGGGTCGGCCCGGCGTTTTCCCCGGCCGAGGTCAAAGAGGTAGCGCGTTCCCGGGGCGAGATCATGCGCCGCGACTTCGTGATAGCCCTGCTCCAGGCGGTTCATGGGAAGGCGCAGGCCAAGGTCCGGGCATTCGAGATAAACCGTCTTGGCCTTGGGCGCCCACAGGGTGAAGCGGTACGCCCCCCCGCCGAGAGCCCGGGGGCCGAGCAGGTCCGGCGCGCCGCCCAGGATTTCGGGCGCGCGGGAGACGGCGGACGCCGACGGATCGCTCATTCGCTTCCTTCCTCACGACGCTCCACCCGGCCAAACAGCATGGCCTGGAAATCACGCAAATTCTCCAGACCTTTTTTTCCGCCTGTGGGCCGGGGGTGGAAGAGCGGGCCGTAGCCCAGGCGCTTGGCCTGCTTGAGCCGGGAATCGTGTCCGGCTACGGGACGGATGCGGCCGTTGAGATCGACCTCGCCCCAGAAGACCGCGCCGGGCGGCAGGGCCCGGTCATAGAACGAGGACAGGACGGCGGCCACCAGGCCGAGGTCGAGGCCGGGGTCCTGCATGCGCAGCCCCCCGCCGATCTTGGCGTAGATGTCCGATTGGCCGAGATTCAGGCCCAGGCGTTTTTCCAGCACGGCCAGAAGCAGATGCAGGCGATTGAGGTCGAGCCCCAGGGCCGTGCGCCTGGGGATGGCCAGATAGGACCGGGCGGCCAGGGCCTGCAGCTCCACGGCGAAGGGCCGTTGGCCCTCCACGCCCATGACCACGGCCGAACCGCTGACGGTCTCGTCCCTGTCCCCGAGGAAAAAGGTGGAGGGGTCGGGCACGATCTCAAGGCCCTTTTCCATCATCTGCAAAACGAGCAGTTCGTCCGTTGGACCGAAACGGTTTTTGAGCACCCGCAGAATGCGGTAGAGATGCCTGCGCTCCCCTTCCAGGTAGAGCACCGTGTCCACCATGTGCTCCAGCAGCTTGGGCCCGGCGATCTGCCCTTCCTTGGTCACGTGTCCCACCAGCATGAGGGCGGTCTTGGTCTTCTTGACCGCCTCGATCAGTTCCGAGGCCACGGCCCGGACCTGTCCCACGCTGCCGGACGGCCCTTCGGCGCTTGGCGAAACCATGGTCTGCACCGAGTCGAGCACCAGGAAATCCGGCGGATTGGGGGCGGTGAGGACGTCCAGCGCCTCTCCGAGATCGGTTCCGGCCACGGCGTAGAGCCCCTCGCCCAGGCAGCCCAGGCGCGCGGCCCGGGATTTGAGCTGGGACAGGGATTCCTCGCCCGAGACGTACACGGTTTTCCGCCCGGCCTGGGCCAGTTTTCCGGCCAGCTGCAGCAAGATCGTACTCTTGCCGATGCCGGGCTCTC
The DNA here is from genome assembly GCA_937934715.1 of uncultured Desulfovibrionaceae bacterium. Lineage (GTDB taxonomy): Bacteria > Desulfobacterota > Desulfovibrionia > Desulfovibrionales > Desulfovibrionaceae > CALGYO01. The sequence continues at coordinate 6,724 of CALGYO010000036.1, forward strand.
CCCCAAGCAGGGTCGCCCCTCCGGGAACGAGCCCTTTGCCGAGCGCCCTGTCGAGCCCGGGCATGCCGGTTCCCATGACGGTCAGATTCTCGTCCGGGTGGTCTGACAGAAGCGTCGCGCCAAGCGACGTCCCTGCCCCGGCGCGGACGGCGCCGCCTCCCCGCTTGGCGGCCACGGCGTGGACCGAAAGAGTGTTCCAGGAAGAACATTTGGGGCACTGCCCCCGCCAGGTGGGGCTTGTGGCGCCGCAGGAGGAGCAGACGTAGATTTCTTTTTTCTTCATCATCGGATGGGGCGCTCCAGGACGCCTTGCGGTCAAGGGGAGCGCGCCCTTGGTTCCGTTCGCCCTTTTGGCGCGTTTTTCAAACGAGGAAGGGGTTGAACCGGTCAACCCCTTCCCTTCTCACCGCTTGGCGCGGTTGTCGATTCGTTCGCCCTTGCCCGGTCGCGCGGGAATCACTGTTGGGGCGGGTCCTTGGCGTCCACGACCTTGACCACGAACTCGGCCAGGTTATCCGGCACGTTGAAAAACACGAACATGAACGGCGCTTCCCCGTCGGGCTGGATGTTGGTGTTGTTGGTCAAAACGCCAACCTGGGAGGCGAGCGCGGTTTCGAGTTCGGCCTTGGTCATGACCTGGAGCTGGAACAGGGAGACGGTGTTGCCGCAAAGCGCCGTCTGTTCGGCGATCACGGCGCCCTTGTCGTCGAAGAGATTGGCCTTGAGCTTGATCATCTCCTTGGGCGTCTTGAACTTGTTGACCGCCTTGCCCTCGATGACGCACAGCTGTCCGGCCTTGTCGTTGGTCACGAAGTACTGCCGGACGTTCTGCAGCACGATGTTCTTGACCTTGGCGCTTTCTTCCGGGGCGGCGGCCTCTTTTTGAGGCGCCTCGGGCTTGGCCGGCGCGGTCTCCGCGGGAGCCGCGGTTTCGGCCGGAGCGGTCTCGCCCGCCGGAGCGGCCGTTTCCGCCGGCGGCTGCGCCTGTTTGCCGAGACCCGGGATGAGCCCCAGGAAATACAGCGCCCCGCCCGTGGCCAGAAGCAGGATCAGAAAGACCGAGGTCAAAATGATGATGCGTTTTTTCTTGTCCTTGGCCATCGGCGGACGTTTGCCGCCGATGTCGATGTCGGCCACGTCGTCCAGGCTGAATCCCGGCTTGACGGGCTTGTCGTCATCCACGGAATGGATTCCCGCGAACGGATCGGCAGGTTCTTCCGGCTCGTCCTGGCCGCCGGTCATGAACGGCCGGGAGGGTTCCTCGTCAAAGGACGGGGGAGCGGGCTTCGAGGGTCTGGACGCGCCGGCCGAAGGACGCTCGGGTTCGGCGCCTGCGCCCGGCTCGTCGAAATCGGGGTAATCGAAATCCGAAGGCGGTTCGAAATCGCCCTCATCCTCCAGCGCGGATGACGCGGCTTTGGCGGCGGGTTGCGGATCGCCGCCGAAAAGATCGTCGTCCATGCCGGCGAAGATATCCTCATCGGGTTCGGGCGCCGGTGGCGCCGGTGGCGGCGGAGGAGGCGGAGGAGGCGGGGGGGGCGGCGCGACGGCCGCAGGGGCCTCCCTTTTCGCGTGAAAGACGTGCTTGCACTTGCCGCAACGCATCTTGGCGCCGTCCGGCCCGATTTTTTGATCCGGCAGATTATACTTCGCCTTGCAATTCGGGCATTGTACGATCATGAGCGTCCCGGTACGATTATCGGTTCAGTTGTTTGAAAAATGAAGGGCGGACCGCTTCATTTCTCCAGCACATACACGCCAGGCAGTTCCCTGTATCTTTCCCCGTAGTCAAGACCATACCCCAGAACAAATCCGTGATCCACCGTAAAACCGGCAAAGTCAACATGAACATCCACTTCGCGGCGTTCGCGCTTGTCGAGGAAGGAACAGAGGCGGTAGCTCTTGGGATTGCGCAGAAGCAGCACTTCCCGCAGGTAGACCATGCTGCGGCCGGTGTCCACGATGTCTTCCACCACAAGGACATGCTTGTCCTCGATGCGGGTTTCGATGTCCAGGTGGAAGCGCACCTTGCCCTGGGAGGTCGTGCCTTCGCCGTAGCTGGAAAGCCTGACGAACTCGATGATGGGTGAAAAGCGCAGCCGCCGGACCAGATCGGCCATGAAGACGAAAGCGCCCTTGAGCACGCCGATAATCACCACGGGTTCATCGCCGTAGTGGTCGGAGATTTCCCGGCCAAGTTCGGCCACGCGTTTTTCGATGTCCAACGGGCTGATGAGTTCTCGAAGATCGCCGTCGATCATTGACCCCCCATGCGTTTGTTAAAGCGGACGGCGTCCGGCTACATTTCCATGATAAGGGCGATTTCGTCGCATTCCGGGAATTTCGGACAATTGACGCAATCGGCCCAGACCTTGTGCGGCAGTTTTTCCTTTTCCACTTCCACGAAGCCCAGCCGTTCGAAAAAGGATTTGCGGTAAGTCAGCGTGAACACCCTGTAGAGTCCGAGCGTTACGGCCTCGCTCAGACATGCCTCCACCAGTTTGCCGCCCCACCCTTTTTTCTGGGTCGCCTCGCCGACGGCCAGGGAGCGGATTTCCGCCAGGTCCTCCCAGATGATGGACAAAGCGCAACAGCCGCCCACGGTTTCGTCGTCGCGATCGGCCAATACGTAGAAATCCCGCAGATGGCCGTAGAGCTGGGCGATGGAGCGCGGCAGGAGCAGATCGCGGCGGCCGCAATCCATAAGCAGGGAATGGATGGCCTTGACGTCCTGGATGCGCGCTTTTCTGATGTAGTGTTCGCTCACGGGCTTCAACTCTTTGTCAAATCGCTTAAGATGTTGCGCAATTCTTCCTGGGCGACGTAGCCGTTGCTGCTGAAGGACAGTTCCCCGTTCTTGTTGAAGACCATGGTCTTGGGGATGGCGCTGACGCCGAAGAGGATGGCCACGTCCTGGCCGCCGAGAAAGACGGGGTAGTTGAAGCCGGCTTTTTCGGCAAAGGCCTTGTACTGGCCGGGGTCCTGGTCCACCGACACGCCGATCATGTAGACGTCGTCGGGAAGATCCTTGCGGATGCCGATGAGCTCCGGGATTTCCATCTTGCAGGGCTGGCACCAGGAGGCCCAGAAATTGAGCACGATGACTTTGCCCTGCGCGTTTTTCAGGTTTTCGACCAGTTCCTGGGCGCTGATTTGTCCCCCTTCCGCCAGCGCGGAGGCGCTTGCGGAAAAGCAAAGGGAGATGGCCAGAAGAAACGCGCCGAAGTGTTTCCGATTCATGGTTTTTTCCTGGGTAAGAGGCTGCGCCGTCTTGGCGCTTGGGGCTGACGTATCCTTTTTCCCGTGATTTTCCAATCTGTAAAACGGCGAAAGCGTCAGCCGAGAAGCCGCGCGGCCGTTTTGACCGCGTCCACGGCGTCCGTGGAGTAGGCGTCCGCGCCGATGGACGCGGCGAACTCCTCGGTGACCACGGCGCCGCCCACGAAGATCTTGGCGTCGCAGCCAAGCTCGCGGCAGAGTTTCACCGTATCGCCCATGCGGACCATGGTGGTGGTCATGAGGGCCGAAAGTCCGATCAGCCGGGCTTTCTCACGGACGGCCGTTTCCACGATGGTCCGCGCGGGCACGTCCTTGCCGAGGTCGATGACCTCGTAGCCGTGGTTGGAAAGCATGAGACAGACGATGTTCTTGCCGATGTCGTGGATGTCCCCTTCAACGGTGGCCATGACGATCCTGGCGCCCTTGCGACCCGCGGTCTCGGCCTCCAGGAGCGGCCGCAACCGGTCAAAGCCCGAACGCATGGTTTCGGCGGACAGCAAAAGCTGGGGCAGGAAGTATTCCTTGCGTTCGTATTTTTCCCCCACCTCCATGATGCCGGGGATGAGGTCGCCGTCCAGGATATCCGAGGCGGTCCGGCCCTCTTCCAGGGCCTTTTCCAGCATGACGGCCAGGGAGGCCTTGTCCCCAAGGACCACGGCCTCGCGCAGGTTCTTGGCGGCGCCCGGCCCGGACTGGGCGGGCCCCCGTCCGCCCGCGCCGCCCTCGCCCGGCTTCCAGCCGGAAAAGCGCGCGATGAACCGGGCGGCCTGGGCGTCCCGGGCCAGCAGGACCTCGGTGGCGAAAAGCGCCTCACGCAGCCGCGTGGAATTGGGGTTGGCGATGACGGCCGAGAGCCCGGCGGCCATGCACAGGGACAGGAAGGTGGAATTGATCAGCTCGCGCGCCGGAAGGCCGAAGGAAATGTTCGAAAGCCCAAGACAAGTGGGCAGTCCCCAGGCCTCGCGGCAATGACGGATGGTCTCAAGGCAGGCCTTGGCCGCCTCGGGTTTGGAGGAAACGGTCAGGGCCAGGGCGTCCACCAGGATCATGTTCTTCTGGATGCCCAGGGAGAGGGCCTGGTCCACCAGTTCCTCGATGATGGCCAGCCGTTCGGCCGAGGTGGCCGGAAGCTTGCGTCCCTTGAGCGGCAACAGGATGAACGGGGCGCCGTGCTTGCGGCAGATGGGGGCCAGACGCTCCATGCGGCCGGGTTCGCCGCTTATGGAATTGACCAGGGCGGAGCCCGGATAGCGCCACAGGCCCGCCTCCAGGGCGTCGATGTTGTTGGAGTCCAGGCACAGGGGAATCTGGAAGCGGGCGGTGAGCTTCTCGAGCAGTCCGGGAAGGATCTCCTCCTCGACGACCATGGGCGCGCCCACGTTCACGTCCAGGATGGAGGCTTCCGCCGCGATCTGCTCCTCGGCCAGGCGCAGGGCCTCGCCGAATTCCCCGGCCTTGAGCTCGGCCGAAAGGACTTCCTTGCCCGTGGGGTTGATCCGCTCGCCGATGACGGCGCAGGGATGGGCGAAGCTCACCGGGACGCTGACCGAGCGGGAGGTCAGGACCAGCGGCGCGCCCTGGACGGGCGTGAACGGGGCGTAGGAACGCGAGGACGCGGCCTTGGCCAAAGCGGAAATATGGGCCGGGGTGGAGCCGCAACAGCCGCACGCGGCCTTGGCGCCCGCGTCGATGAGGGCCATGACCTTGCCCGCGAATTCCTCCGGGCCCATGGGGAAGACGGATTTTCCGTCCACCAGAAGGGGCAGCCCGGCGTTGGGCTTGACCATGAAGGGGATGCGCAGCCGTTGACGGAAGGCTTCCACCAGGGGCAGGAATCCGTCGGGTCCCTGGCCGCAGTTCACGCCCAGCATGTCCACGCCGAGGTTTTGCAGGGCGTCCGCGTAGACTTCCGGCGTGGCGCCGGTGAGGCTGGCCGTTTTCTCGAAGGTCATGTTCACGACCACGGGCAAAGCGCAGACTTCACGGGCGGCGATGACCACGGCCCTGACCTCGGCCAGATCGAAATGGGTTTCCGCGACGACAAGGTCCGCGCCGCCTTCGGCGATGCCCCTGATCTGTTCGGCGAAGGCCGCGACGAGGTCCTTGAAGGCGAGGTCGCCCAGGGGACGGACGAATTTTCCGGTGGGGCCGACGCTGCCCGCCACCCAGGCCTTGTCGCGGACAGCCTGGCGGGCGATCTCGACCATGCGCCGGTTGAGCGCGCGCACGCCGGTTCCGGCGGGCAGCTTGAAGCGCGAGGCCCCGAAGGTGTTGGCCGTGACGAGCATGGCGCCTGCGCGTAAGTATTCCTCGTGAATGGCGCGGATGGCGTCCGGGTTGTCCAGGCCGAACAGTTCCGGGCTGGCGCCGGGAGGCATGCCGCGTTCCTGCAAAAGGGTGCCCATGGCTCCGTCGAAAATCAAAATACGGTCGTCGGCCAAGGCCTCGATAAATTTCTTCACGCGCACCTCGTGTGGGTCGTTGACGGCTTTGGGACGCGAAGACGCCCTTGCGCCGCATCGTCCGACTCGCCGGAAACCGCGTCGGTCTACTGAAAATCATTGAAAAGGACAAACAAAAACTCTATAGTCGGGATAACCGACAACCAACCCGCACAGCGCGCATGCCCGGGACTCCAAGGGCTGCCGCATCCATAATCATCCGAATCCATGACGTCGACGACAAACGAAAAGGTTTTATCGTGGTGAAATCCGAAGAATTAGAATCCGGCGCGGAACTGCTCGAGAATGAGGACCCCATAGAAGAGGAAGCGGCTCCCGAGGTTCTCCAGGAAGACGAAGCGCCGGATTTTCTCGCGTTCGAGGCCGCGGACACCCGGCCGGTGCAGCGCGATCCCTTGCAGCTGTATTTACGGGAAATCAGCCGGTTTCCCATGCTCAAGCCCGACGAAGAATTCGAGTTGGCGCGGCTCGTTCGCGACAACAACGATCAAAAAGCGGCCTTTCGGCTCATCTCCTCCCATCTGCGCCTGGTGGTGAAAATCGCCATGGATTTCCAGCGGCGCTGGATGCAGAACGTGCTGGACCTCATCCAGGAAGGCAACGTGGGCCTCATGCGCGCCGTGAAAAAGTACGACCCGGACAAGGGCATCAAGTTTTCCTACTACGCCGCCTACTGGATCAAGGCCTATATCCTGAAGTATATTATGGACAATTGGCGCATGGTCAAGATAGGCACGACCCAGGCCCAGCGTAAACTTTTCTACAATCTGAACAAGGAACGCCACCGCCTGCAGACCATGGGCTACGATCCAAGCGCCGCCCAGCTTTCGGAAAGCCTCAATGTCAGCGAGTCCGATATTGTGGAAATGGATCAGCGCCTAAGCGGCAATGATCTGTCCCTGGATCTGCCCCTGGGCGAGGATTCAAGCTCCACCAGGATCGATTTCCTGCCCGCCCTGGCGCCGGGCATCGAAGAAACCCTGGCAGGCAACGAGATCGCCCAGCAGATCGAGAAGCATCTACACGCCATCATGCCCCTGCTCAACGAAAAGGAACAGGACTTGCTGGAAAATCGGATTTTATCCGACAGCCCCTTGACCCTGCGTGAAATCGGCGCAAAATACGGAATCACGAGGGAGCGCGTGCGTCAGATCGAAGCGCGGCTCCTGGAGAAAATCCGCGAGCAGCTGTCCAGGAAAATCGAGGATTTTTCCTCGGAGTGGATTCACAAGGAAGGGTAAGGCGGTTGGCGCGACGCGCGCCGTACTCCCGGAATCGCCGGAGGTTAAGCGTCTCCGGCCGTCAGAAAACCCACGGAAAGGCTCAATGCGCCAGAATCCTCTCTCCAAACGCGCCTTCATCAAATGCTGCCTGATCCTGGTTCTGGCGCTCATGCCCTGCCTGATCAGCAATTCCTGCGCGCCCAAGACCCCGCTGGCGCGCGTCAACGACATCGGCGGACTCTCTCCCAAGGCGGCGGCGGATTATTATTTTCTCGTCTACCAGGACCTGACCCGTCAGGGGAAAAAGGACGAGGCCGTGGCCGTCCTGCAAACCCTGACCGAGCTTGCGCCCTCCCCCCAGATGTATCTGGAGCTGGCCAACCTCTACTGGGGCCTTAACATGCGGGAAAAGACCACCGATGTCCTGGAGCGGGGGCTCAAGGAATTTCCGGACGACCAGAAGCTTTCCTTTTATCTGGCCAACGCCTACCAGCTGCGCCGCTATTACGACAAGGCCGAGGCGACCCTGCGGGAATACCTGGACAAGCACCCCGGCGACCAGGCGGCCGTCCAGGAGCTCACCGCCGTGCTCATCGAGGCGGAACGCTACGACCAGGCCCTGGCCCTTCTCGAGAAAACCCCCGAGGACGCGTCCTCCGCCGCCATGCTCTATTACCGTTCCAAGGCCTACGCCGGTCTCGGCGACCGGCAAAAAGCCATCGCCAGCCTGAAAAAGGCCCTGCGCAAGGACCCCAATCTCATGGCGGGCTGGGCCGAGCTCGGCTATCTGCAGGAAGTGGACAAGGACTACAAATCCGCGGTGGAGACCTACAAGCGTATGCTCGACCTCGGCGAGGAAGGGGACGAGGTCTGGCTGCGGCTCATCAAGCTCTACCTCAAGCTGAAGGATCCGCAAAAAGCGCTGGCCATCCTGAACCAGGCCCCTTCGGAGCGCGGATTCATCTTCGAAGCCATTTCCGCCTTCATCGACGAGGGCTACGCCAAGGAAGCCTCCACTCTGCTCGACCGCATGGCCGACGATTCGCCGGATAATCCGGACATGCTGTTCTATCGGGCCGTATTGGCCTACGAGGGGGAGAAAAACCTCCAGAAGGCCTTTGATCTTCTGGGCCAGGCTCCAAAGGACCATCCCCACTACGACAAGAGCCTGACCTTTCGCATCCAGCTCGCCCTGGAAATGGACAAGCCCAAGCTCGCCCTGGAGCTCATAAGCGAGGGCCAGAACCTTTATCCCGACAAAAAGGAATTCTGGAATCTCGAGGCGGCCGTGTACGACCGCATGGGCAACACCCTGTTGGCTTCCCAGGTGCTCCAGAAAGCCACCGAACGCTGGCCGGACGACCCGGATACCCTTTATCGCTACGGCGTGGCGCTGGAAAAGCTCGACCGCCGTCCGGAAAGCCTCGTCATCATGGAAAAGATCGTGGAGATGGCCCCGGATCACGCCGACGCCCTCAATTTCCTCGGCTACAGCCTGGCGGAAAACGGAAAGGATCTGGACCGGGCCTTCAAGCTCATTCGCAAGGCGTTGGAGCAGCAGCCGGACAACCCGTATTTCCTCGATTCCCTGGCCTGGGCCTACCATATGAAGGGCGAGAAGAAACTCGCCTGGGAGGAAATTCAGCGCTGCATGGCCCAACACGTGAACGACGCCATCATCTGGGAGCATTACGGCGACATCGCCGCCTCGGTGGGGGAAAAGAAGGAAGCCGCAAAAGGCTACGAAAAAGCTCTTGAACTCGGTCCCAAAGACCCGCAGGCCGTACAGCGTAAACGGGATGCCCTATGAGAACAGCCCATCGCCGCATACGCCGGAGCCCCGTCTTTCGCGCCGGAATCGCCTCTTGCGCCGGAGCCCTTCTCCCGGCACTTGTCATGGTCCTTCTTCTGGCCGGATGCGCCGCCAAGGCCCCGACCGCAGCGCCGGGCAAAGCCAACGCGGACGAAGTATGGAAGCTCTTCAAAGCCCCTTGCGCCGAAAAAGCGCCTTTTGCGGCCTTTTCCCTGAACGCCTCCCTGAGCTTCGCCGCCCAGACCGCCAGCGGCCGCCTGAACGCACGGTTCTGGGGAGACGTGGACGGCCCCCTGCGCCTGGATTTCACCACCCCGGTGGGCTCGCCCTTCGCCATGTGGCGCGAGGACGCGACGGGCTGGCTGGCCTATTATCCGGGAGACGGCGCCTTCTCCCATCCGGATACGAGAAAAGGCATGGCCAAGCTCGGCATGCCCCTGCCCTTCGATCTGCGCGAACTTGCCGGAGCGGCCATGGGACGGGCCTGCGAATTCGTCCCGGACGTCTACGTCAAAGCCAAAATCGCCCCGCAGGGCTACGAATACCTGTTCGGCGCCGACGCCCCGCTCAAGTCCCTGATCCTTGATTTCGAGGGCGAGCCCGTACGCATGACGGGCCGGGGCATCGAGCCCTGGACGGCGGACCTCGAAGAATACGCCCCGGTCGAGGGATTTTCCCGCCCCATGGCCCAGCGCATCACCCTGGTCACCCCCGGGGGAACCCAGGCCAGGCTTCGGGTGAAGAAAATCGAAACCCGCGCCGAGCCCTGGGACGACAAGGCGCTCGAGCTGTACATCCCCACAGGGATTACCGTGTTGCCCCTGGATCTCATGGACGACGTTCACGTCGTCCAACCGTAAAAGGCCTCGCCCGGCTCAGCGCGGCCTCCAGGGGCGCCGCGGCGATCTTTTCAGGAAACTGGAAGCGCTGGGAAGCGTCCTCGAAACGAGCTGACGTTCGTTTCAAGGATGCGGCGACCGGGCGGGAACAGCGCGCCCCCAAACGTCCGGATGCGCCTCCCGGACCAAACCAAGGAATCTTCCATGAAAAAAACCGTGGTCATCGGCTCCGATCACGCCGGATTCGTCCTGAAATCCTTTCTCATCAGACATCTTTCGTCGCTTGGCTACGGCATGCGGGACATGGGGCCGGACAGCCTCAATAGCGTGGATTACCCTGATTTCGCCAAGAAAACCTGCGCCATGGTTCTCGAGGAATCCCTCCCCGGCATCCTCATCTGCGGCACGGGCATCGGCATGAGCATGGCCGCCAACCACATCCCCGGCATCCGGGCGGCCCTGTGCGACAACGAGTATCTGGCCCGCATGACCAGAAAGCACAATAACGCCAACGTGCTGTGCCTCGGCGAACGGAATATCGGCCAGGAACTGGCCGCCAGCGTCACCGAAGTCTTTCTGGAAACGGAATTCGAGGGCGGCCGCCATCAGCGCCGCATCGACAAGATCGAATGCGCGGGCTAGGCGAACCAACTTTTTCGGGACATGGCCGGTTTGGGCGCCTTGAGGCGCTCCCGGCGTATTCCCGCGCTCTTTTTTTGCAAAACGGTTCTCTCATGCTCGCCGGCCCTATCGTCAACGGCGCCCAGGCGCCTGAATCCGCGCCCTTGCGCGCTTCAACGCGGAGGCTACATGGAAGCTCCTGAAAGAAATCTTGGTCTCGACCTCGTCCGGGTAACGGAGGCCGCCGCTCTCAGTTCCGCGCGGTTTCTGGGAAAAGGCGACAAGGAGGCGGGCGACAAGGCCGCCGTGGACGCCATGCGCCTGTCCTTCAACACCTTGCATATCAGAGGCTGCATCGTGATCGGCGAGGGGGAAAAGGACAAGGCCCCCATGCTGTTCAAGGGAGAAACCGTGGGGTCCTGGCTCGGTCCTGAAATGGACGTGGCCGTGGACCCGGTGGAAGGCACCCGGCTTTTGGCCTATGGCCGCCCCAACGCCATCTCCGTGGTTGGCATCGCCCCCAGGGGCAGCATGTACGACCCGGGACCCAGTTTTTACATGAAAAAACTGGTTGTTCCCTCCGCCGCCCACGATGTGGTCGATCTGGACGCGCCCGCCGGGGACAACCTTGCCAAGATCGCCAAGGCCCTGGACAAGGACGTGGACGACCTGGTGGTCTTCGTTCTGGACAAGCCCCGCCATGAAGGTCTCATCGATGAAATCCGCAAGGCGGGCGCGCGCATTCAGCTGCACACCGACGGCGACGTGGCCGGATCGCTCATGGTCGTGGACCCGGCCAACACCGTGGACGTCATGATGGGCACGGGCGGCACGCCCGAGGGCGTGCTTTCCGCCTGCGCCATCCGGGCCGTGGGCGGCCAGATGCTGGCCCGGCTCGACCCCCAGTCCGAGGAGGAGAAAAAGGCCCTGGCCGAGCATGGCCTCAAGACAAACGAGATCCTCACCGCGGAAACCCTGGTCAAAAGCGACGACACCTATTTCGCGGCCACGGGCATCTCGGGCGGCACCTTCCTTCGGGGCGTGCGTTTCACCGGTCAGCAGGCCGTGACCAATTCCCTGGTCCTTCGCGGCAAAACCGGCACCATACGTCACATGGAAACCTACATCTCCTTCAAGAAGCTCATGCGCTTCAGCGCCTTGAAATACGATTAGGCCGACGCTCCGGCAATGCTCTTCAAAACGTCCCGCCGCAAGGCGGGACGTTTTTTTATGGAACATCCTGGGCGCTGGCTCTGTTCGGGGTATGCATGATCCGGCGAAACATTGGCCGGGGCGGAGAGCCAGGAAGGGTTCTCCCCGTGAACGGCTCGCGATCAATCTCTCATGCCATACCGCAAGAGATGGATGGCAATGAGGGTAGCCGCATCCGCGACGCCCCATGGAGCTGCGACGCTCTCCTGGCGGGGTACAACGTCCGCGCGGCGTGTTGGAAAGGCGCTTTGCCTCTTCCGCATCCGCTCGCTTCATTTCGATCCGTATTTCGGACCGCCTGCAAACGCCCTTCGGGCCTGGAAAGCCGCTGTCAAACCCAACATGAGAAGGACGCCGGCCAGGACGCCGAGCGAATAGTTGGGTTCGGCGGATGTGAAATAACCGGTCCCGGGAGCGAACATCTCCCACAGCAAAGCGGCGCCCGTGGTGGCCAGCATAAACACGGCGGGGATGAGCGCCGGCATGCGCGGCTTGTTCTCCTGGCTCAGATAGACCGTGATGCAGCAGAGCACGACGGCGGCCACAAGCTGGTTGACCGCGCCGAAAAGCTTCCAGACGTTGCCGTAGGCATGCGCATAGGCGAGCAGAAACGCCGGGACGAGCACGCTGAGCGAGGCCACGGTCTTGTTGCGCAGGATGGGCGCCGCATCGCCGAAGTTTTCTTCGATGAGATACCGCGAAAGCCGCGTCCCCACGTCCAACGTCGTCAGGATGAAGGATTTGACCATGACCGCGCCCACCAGCGCGGCCAGCGGGACCGTGAGAAACGCAATGCCCGTCCCGTGGACGATGTTGCCGAATCCGTTGGAAAACGCGATGATCCAATTCTGGGCCAAGGCGTCGCCGAAATAACGCTCGGCGGCTCTGGCCGTTCCTTCCGGGGCCATCCCCCATTTGAGTCCCGCGCTAACCACCAGCAGCACGAGCACGGCCAGCAGCCCCTCGCTGAGCATGCCGCCAAAGGCCACGCCCTTGGCGTCGGACTCCTTGTCCAGCTGGCGCGCGGTGGTGCCGGTTGAAACCAGGGAGTGAAATCCGCTCACCGCGCCGCAAGCGACCATGATAAAGAGCATGGGCCAGAGGGGTTTCCCATGGGATACGAAATCCCCCACAAAGGCGGGCGCGTCGATGGGCGGCCGGGCGACGAACAAGCCAAGCAAGCCAAGCAGCATGCCGATCCACAATTTGACCGAGGAAATGACGTCCCGCGGCCGCAGCAGATATTGCATGGGCGCAAGCGACGCGATGAGACAATACGCGCTCAGGATCGCGAGCCATATCCCGATGACATGCTCCTTGGACAAGGACGCCGGCAAGCTTATGGGATGTTTCCACCCCACATAGATCAGCGCGTAGATCGAGACCACGCCCAATACCGTCGCCAGGATGTCGTTGACTCCGAATCCATAGACCGCCACGCCCATGATCACGGCGATGCCGACGAGCCCGAAGGTGGGAATGACCAAGGCGGGCATGTTCACCAGGGCTTCGGCAACGCTGACCATGAATACGGCCACGAGAAGCATGAGCATAAAATAGAGGAGCAAGGCGAAAGGTCTGCGAACGGACGGGCCCAGATACTCGCGCGCCAGCTGGGCCATCTCCTCGCCCTTGTTTTGCAGGGACAGCATGAGGGCCATGTAATCGTGGATTGCGCCGATGAACAGCGAACCAACCAAAACCCAGATCAGGGTCGGGCCCCAGCCGAAGATGGACGTCGCCAGGATGGGGCCGATGATGGGGCCCGCGCCAGCTATGGAAGCAAAATGATTGCCCCAAAGCATGCGTCGCTTACTGGCGGCGTAGTCCACCCCGTCCGCTTGTTCGTGGGCCGGGGTGGGACGCGCATCGTCGGGAGTGGCCAAGCGGCGATCGACCCAGCGGCCGTACATAGCGTAACCTATGATAAACCAGATGACGGCGACGACGGCCACGGTCAAGGAGTTCATGTTTTCCACTCCCTGGTTGCGCTTCGAGGCGGTTTGATCGCGCCTAAAAGAGCATGTTTTGGTTTTCCGAAAACAATGCCGGGAAGCTCCCTTGCGCCAGCTCTTATCAGAAAATACAATCCGACGCGACCGTGTCCGACAAGAACAAGCCTCTTCATGCGTCCTCATTGCATGGGCGGGTCCTGAATGCGGCGCCAGTCCGCACAGCGGCGTTTTCATCCCAACTTGATATACATTATTTCCGGTTTTCTAATTTCTCCAAGTCGGGGCTCCGGACTTCTCTTGCTGTAAAAATGTGTTATAGTAGCGGTAGAGCTTCAAGAATACGTTGTGCGAAACAGTTCCGGCCGGCTTATGCCCAGGAGAGGATCATGTCAGCGCAAGCAAGCTCGCTCATCCGCCGCTACTGCCCGGATTTCCCCGTCAACCACTGCGGAGAGCTTTTCACCGACACTTCCCAGTTCATGCGCATCGGTTACGGCGACGTCATCGTTTTGGATGACCTCCATTACCTGGTCATCCGCGACGAGGCCGAACGCCGGTTCGGACTCGAGGATCCGAAATACTGGGTGAAACGCTGCCGGGTCCTGGAGACCGGGGAGCGGAAAATCCTGAAGCTCGTCTTCCACGAAACGTTTCCCATGAAAATCGGACAAATGGAGGTGCGTTGCTTTCGCAGCCCCCAAAAGGAGTCCCGCATCCTCAACCTGGTGCGCGGGGACATGCGCTTCATGCAGGGCTTCACCGTCCCGGACGTGAAAAAAAATCCTGTGCGGGTCCTGGACATCATCCACGGCAAGCGCCTGGATGTTCTCGTGGAAGACATGGAATGCGGTCACGAGGAGTATTTTTTCACTCATTTTCCCAACATCCTCGAAAAATACATCGGCGCCTGCGAAGCCATCGCCTTTTTGCACGGCAACTACGAAAAGCACGGCGACATCCGCCGCGATCACCTCTTCGTGGAGTACGACACCAAAAACTATCGCTGGATCGATTTCGACTACACGTTCGACTTCCACGAAAATCCCTTCGGACTCGATCTCTTCGGCCTGGGCAACATCCTCGTCTTTCTCGCGGGCAAGGGCTCCCACACCGTGCAGTCCATCCCCTCTCTCGGTCTGCCCGCCGCAGCGCTCGACGCCATCACGCCGGACGATTGCTCCATCATGTTCGGCAATCGGGTCTACAACCTCAAAAAGCTGTTCCCGTACGTACCGGACGGGTTGAACAACGCGCTCATGCGTTTCTCGGCGGGATCAAGCGTGTACTACGATTCCGTGGAGGAGCTTTTGGCCGAATTGCGTCCCGTGAGCGAAGAGCTTTCCCGGGGGGCGTAGGAAACAAAGGAGCGGCGTCATGAACTGCAAGAACATCCTTGTGGCCTTCGACGGTTCGGAGAATTCCTTGCGGGCCATCGATTACGTGGGCTCGGTCATACGCGGCGATCCTTCCTTCAAGGTGTGCCTGCTGCACGTGGAGCGCCTGCCGGACAGAGACCTCTTTCCTGATGAGGATTCCTGGCTCAAAAGCTGCAAATCCCAGGAGCACGCCATGCGCAAGGCCCTGGAAGAGGGCCGCGAGACGCTTCTCGTCAAGGGCGTTCCCGGGGAAGCCGTGGATGCGCGCTACGTGGTCAGCTGCCGCTCGCCCTTTCACGACCGGCCCCAGTGCAGCATGGGAACGAGCGTGGCCATGGACATCCTGCGCATCCAGAAGGAAGGCGATTTCGGGGCCGTGGTCATCGGCCGACGGGGCGTGTCCAAGCAGGAGGAATTCCTGTTCGGCAGCGTTTCCATGAAGATCGTGCACCACGCCAGGGACTGCGCGGTCTGGGTGGTGGAATAGGCGGACGCGGCCATGACGCGCCATATCCTCGCGCCGCTGTCCGTTTCCGACGAAGGACTGGACGGCTTGCGGTTCGCGGCGCAATTGTTCACGCGCAAGAAGACCTTGCGGGTCACGCTTTTTCACGTCATCGCGGCCCCGCATCTGCATCCGTCGGACGCGGCCACGAAAAGCGAGCTGGCCCGGGTCCTTCGGCAGGAGAAGGCCTTGCGGGAAAAGGCGGAGAGGGTTCTTCGGGAAGCGGCGGAATACCTGCGCGAGGCGGGCTTTTCACGGGAGAACGTCGACGCCCAAATCGCCCGGCGAAAATACGGGGCCGCCGGGGACATCGCCGAAAAATGCGCCAAGGGACGCTACGACGCCGTGTCCATGGGGCACGGCGGGCTGACCTTTCTTGACGCTTTCGTGAGGCGAAGCGTGGGCGGCGAGCTCGTCAAGACGCCCCTGGGCGCGCCTTTGTGGATCAGCCGTTGGCCCGACCCGGGCGCGAAACACGCCCTGGTCTGCGTGGACGGTTCGGTGGAAAGCCTGCGCGCGGCGGATCACGCGGCCTTCATGCTGCGCGACGAGCCCGGTCATGAAATCCATCTGCTCCACATCCATGATCCGGCCAGGGAGGAGCCGCTGGACGCCGAGGCGGATATCGAGGCCGCCCGGCGGATCGTTCTGGAAAACGGCGTGGATGCGGCCCGGATCAGGACCATCGTCAAGCGGGGGGCGGGCGTCGCCCGCATGATCCGGATTATGGCGAGCCAGGGCGGGTACGCGGTCGCGGCTGTCGGGCGCCAGGGCGCAGGCGCGCCTCCGGGACGGGGATTTTTCACAGGGTCCGTCGCCCGCGCCCTGCTTTGCGGCCTTGAGGGACGCTCCTTGTGGGTCGTCAGCTGAGCGCGCGGGGACAATGCGGCGACCGCCCTACTCTCCCTTGTCCTTCTCGAGTCCGGTCTTGGGGAAGGGCTTGGCCGAGGGAACGAAATAGCGTTCCGTGAATTCGTCCACCACGAGGTCCGGTTTTTCCTTGAGGATCAGATCCTTGTTGAAGAACCGGGTTTCATGTCCGCTTTGGGGATTGAGCCAGATATACTCCGCCCGGCTGAAATGCTCGGCCAGAAAGGGCATGAGTTCCCAGAAAAAGGAGTCGTGGAAAAAAAGCGCCCGGGGCAGATCGGAGCCCTTGATTTCCGAAGCCTGGGGCGGCTGGAAATAATGGGGATCGGACGGCGCGTCGCTGGCCGTTCCCCGGGCGTTGTGCTTCGACACGTACAACAGCCGCTCTTCGGGCAACTGCTCCTGCAGGCCCAGCATGAAGGCCAGATCCCCGGGCAGGCCGCGATAGACCACCTCCGCGAATTGTTCGCGGGGCGCGGGCGTTATATCCGGGTAAAAACGTTTGAGGGCCTTCATGATTTCCCGGTAGCCCACGTAGCCGCCCCGGGCGTTCCAGTGGCTGTCCGTGGCGTAGAATATCTGGTGCTTTTCCTTCTCGGCGAAAAGCGCGGGCCGCAGGTCGACCACGTCGAGGGTGGAATGCTCCCTGATATAGCGCAGGAGCTGGTCCAGCTGGGAATTGTCCGCGGCCTTCTCAAAGCCGCCGGGAAGCATTTCCGGATAGACGGTGTTCTTGTTGGGGGCCACCGCCACGAGATACTTAATGCCATGCTCCGCCAGCCAGTCGCGGCGGGCGATGAGATCGTCCATGATCCAGCGCATCTTCTCTTCGGGCAAGGGAGGCGCTGTTCTGAAATCCTCCAGGATATTGCGGTCCGGTCCGTCCTGGGAAAGGAAAAGCCAGTTCTTTTTGCCCACCACCACCGGGGAGCTGGAAAAGGTGGAGGCCAGCACATAGGCGTCCAGGTAATTGTACCATTTGATGAGCAGTCCCCGGAAGCCGAAATGCTTTTCCAGGTAGCCTCCGCGCAGGCGGTCGAATAAGGCGTTGGCCGAGGCCATGGTCGGCTTCAGGACAGGCAGCCTGGCGTTGTCCGATTCGGCCACCGTGGTTTTCGGGATGAAAACGAAAATTTCGTCCGCCATCGGCAAGCAGAGCATGACCGCGAAGATGAGGGCGGAAAAAAGAAAGGTCATCCGCCGGAAAGAAGAGGAAAAAGTCGGCAAAATCGTCACCTGATATGTTTCATGAGGACCGGGGGATCAATCGCTTGCGCCCCAGGCGGCCGCGACGGCCTCCTTGTTTGCGAATAGTTCGCGTTCGACGGCTTCGGGCGTCAAGAAACCCACGGAACGCCCCTGCAGCCAGCGCTGTCTAATATCCGAGGCGCTGATGTCAAGCCTCGGAATGGGCAGGTACGTGATGACGAGCCCGCTTGCAAGGGGCCAGACGCCCTTTTCCTCGTCAAAGGCCCCGGCTCCCAGTTCTGCGGCGTATCGCCCAATGAAGGCCGCGATCTCGGGAAACTCCTCGCCCTCCCGGGACATGACCGCCAGGTTGGCCAGCGTTCCCAGCTCGAACCCCCGGCGCCAGACGGGCAGATTGAAGAGGTCCCCGGCGCCCATAATGAAATAGAGGGCGCGCCTGAGACGCCGGCGGCCGTACTCGGCCAGGGTGTCGCAGGTGTAGGAGGGACCCGGGCGCTTCCCTTCCAGGAGATTGAGCCGCAGCCCTTCCCGTCCCTGGATGGCCAGTTCCAACAGGCGGGCCCGCATGGCGAAGGGCAGCATGGGCGCGCCCGCCTTGTGGGGCGGCCGGGCGCTGGGGATGAACTCCACCGCGTCGAGACGCAGGGCCTCGCGGACTTCGATGGCCGCCCGCATGTGCGCCGTATGGGGCGGGTTGAAGCTTCCCCCAAAGAGTCCGATCTTTTCCATGAAAATGGCGTCCTCGCGGCGAAACCGGCGAGCCGGGCGCCTCGCTGCCCGGGACGGCGGCTAGCTCCTGACCTGCCCTGTGCCGAGAACCACGTACTTGGAGCTGGTCAGCTCCTTCACGCCCATGGGGCCGTAGGCGTGCAGCTTGGAGGTGCTGATGCCGATCTCCGCCCCGAGGCCCAGCTCGCCGCCGTCATTGAAGCGGGTGGAGCAGTTGACCCCGACCATGGACGCGTCGCAGCGCCTGAGAAACTCCATGGACCGGGCGTAGTCCCGGGTGAGGATGACCTCGGTGTGCCCCGAACCGTTGGCCGCGATGTGGTCCAATGCCTCGTCCATGGAGGCGACCGTCTTCACCGCCAGGATGAGGTCGTGGAATTCGTAGCCCCAATCCTCGGGCGCGGCGGGAACGGCCTTGCCGCCGAGATGGGGCAGGCTTTTTTCGCAGGCCCTGAAGGTCACGCCGTCCGCGCCCAGGCGCCTGGCGACGAGGGGCAGAAAATCCTTGGCGATGCGTTCATGGACGAGCAGGCATTCCAGGGCGTTGCATACCCCGGGACGCTGGACCTTGGCGTTGTGGACGATCTCGAGGGCTTCCTCCAGATCCGCGTTTTCGTCGGCGAAGGCGTGGCAGACGCCCTTGTAGTGCTTGAGCACGGGCATGCTGGCCTGTTCCACCACCGCCCGGATGAGGCCTTCGCCGCCCCGGGGGATCATGACGTCCACGTATTCGTCGAGCTTGCACAGGGCGGACACGCTGGCCCGGTCCGTGGATTCCACCAGCTGGGCCGCGTCCACGGGAAGACTTTCGCTCGAAAGGGCCTGGCGCAGGAGCGCGGCCAGGGCCTTGTTGGAATGGATGGCCTCGGAGCCGCCCTTCAGGATGACGGCGTTCCCGGCTTTCAGGCACAGGATGGCCGAGTCCACGGTCACGTTGGGCCTGGACTCGTAGATCATGCAGACGACCCCCAGGGGGATGCGCATTTTGCCCACCATGAGGCCGTTGGGGCGCTGCCACATGGTTTCGATTTCGCCCACGGGATCGGACATGGCGGCCACGTCCCGGCAGGCGGCGGCCATCTGGGTCATGACCTTGGGCGTCAGGCGCAGCCGGTCCATGCGCGGGGCGTCCATGCCCGCGGCCGCTGCGTTTTCCAGGTCCTTGGCGTTGGCGGCGCGCACCTGTCCGGGATCGGCCTCAAGCAGTTCGGCCAGCCGCACAAGGGCCCGCGATTTGGCCGCGCCGTCCACGGCCAGCATCTCTCTCGCCGCGTCTTTGGCCCGTCTGGCCATGGCTTTCATTTCATCGGCGATGCTCATGCGCCCTCCCGTCATTGCCGGTTCTCATGATTTTTAGTCCGGGAAAACTAGACGTTGGCGAACCTTTCGTCAATGCCCGCAAAGCCTTTCACGGCCTTGCTTCCGGGCCGGATTTTCCAGGATGACCTTTTGACAGACTTGCTCCTTTATGCTTAAACCAACGATCCTTTTTTGACAATTCACGCAATTCTGAATCTCCCGGAGGCCTCAGTCATGACGAAGAACGATTCCGCCCATATCCCGGGCGCGCAACTTGAAAACCTTCAGTCCCACGGGGATGACCTGCATCCCGTCTTGAAATTCGCGGGCAAGTACTGGAAGCCCATGGCCGCCGGCGTGGGCGCGCTCCTCATCGTGATCGCGGGCGTGGCTGTTTACGAGCACATGCGCAAATCCGGCATGGCCGAAACGCAGGACAAGGTGGCCCAGGCCCTTCTCCAGGAAAAGGACGCCGATCGCATGGCCGCGCTGGAAAAGATCCTGACCGGCGGCGCCGGAGACGCCAAGCCCGGCGTGCTTCTGGCCATGGCCAAAAGCGCCACGGACGCCAAGGATTACGCCAAGGCCGCCGAGGCCTGGGACAAGCTGGCCGCCGAATCGTCCAAGGATATGCGCGTCCTGGCCCTTCTGGGCGAGGCCGCCGCGCTCAACCAGGCCGGCGACAACGCCAAGGCGCTTGCGATCCTCGACAAGCTCCAGTCCGAGGCGCCCAAAAC
The DNA here is from genome assembly GCA_937934715.1 of uncultured Desulfovibrionaceae bacterium. Taxonomy (GTDB): domain Bacteria; phylum Desulfobacterota; class Desulfovibrionia; order Desulfovibrionales; family Desulfovibrionaceae; genus CALGYO01. The sequence goes on from CALGYO010000036.1 coordinate 26,853, forward strand.
CTTCGAGATGCTTGTCATCCGCCAGCTGGCCGTCACGGCCGAGGCGGCGGGGGACGACCAGAAGGCCATCGCCGGGTACGAGCGTCTTCTTTCCGAAGGCAACCTGCCCAACAAGGGCTTTCTGGAAAACAAGATCGAGCAGCTGAAGGCCAAGGCGAAGCCCGCCGAAAAAGCCAATTCGTAAACCTCTCCGGCCGGTCGACCGGCGGCGACAAGAAAAAGGCGTAGGAATGAGTTCTCTTCTTCTTGATAAATCTCCTGGCGGCAAACATCTGCTTTTGGGGAACGAAGCCATCGTCAGAGGAGCGCTGGAGGCCGGAGTCGGCTTCGTGAGCTGCTACCCCGGAACGCCCTCCTCCGAGGTCCCGGACACGTTTTTCAGGATCTCCAAGGACGGCTCCTTTTATTTCGAGTATTCGGTCAATGAAAAAGTGGCGCTGGAAGTCGGCGCGGGCGCGGCCATCGCGGGCGCGGCCACGCTGGTGACCATGAAGCACGTGGGCGTCAACGTGGCGGCCGATCCGCTCATGACCCTGGCCTATATCGGCGCGCCGGGCGGACTGGTCCTTCTCTCGGCCGACGATCCGGGATGCCACTCCTCCCAGAACGAACAGGACAACCGCATCTACGCCAGGCTCGCGGGCATCCCCTGCTTCGAACCGGCCACGGCCCAGGAATGCAAGGACATGGCCCGGGACGCCCTGGCGCTTTCCCGGAAGTTCGCCCATCCCGCGCTTCTGCGCACCACCACCAGGGTCAACCACCTGCGCGGTCCGGTGGAATTCGGCCCCCTGCCCGAGAAGCCCGAGATGGTCCCCTACGTCAAGGACCAGAAGCTGCGCGTGCCCATTCCGGCCTTCTCCCGGGGCATGCATGTGAGTCTTCTGGAACGCATGGCCGCTCTTGCGGACATTGCCGAAAATTCCCCCTACAACGTCATTTCCGGCGCCGGGGAAACCGGCTTCATCGCCTCGGGCATCAGCCGGGCCTACCTGCGCGACGCCCTGGCCGATCTGGGGCTTCTGGGCAAGGTCAAGATCCTTGATCTCGGCATGACCTATCCCCTGCCGGAAAAGCGCATCATGGAATTTCTCTCGGGCCTGTCCAAGGTGGTCATCCTGGAAGAGCTCGAACCCATCGTGGAGGACGCGGTGCGGGGCTTGGCCCAGCGCCGGGGCCTCGAGGTCGACGTCGAGGGCAAGGGCGATATCCTGCCGCGTCACGGCGAATACTCCGTACGCATCGTTTCACAGGCCGTGAGCGCGGCCATGGGCCTTTCGGACAAACCTCTCGCCTCCTGCCCGCCCGAGGAGAATCCGCCCATGCGGCCGCCCAACCTGTGCGCCGGCTGCCCCCACCGGGCCGCCTACTACGCCGTGGCCGAAGTCTTCGGCGGCGAGGCCGTCTATTCCTCGGACATCGGCTGCTACACCCTGGGGCTTCTGCCGCCCTTTTCCGCCGCGGATTTCCTGGTCTGCATGGGCGCCTCGGTCAGCGCGGGCGGCGGCTTTTCCAAGGCCTCCGGCAAGACCGTGGTGGGATTCATCGGCGACTCCACCTTTTTCCATTCCGGCATCACCGGCCTGGTGAACGCCGTATTCAACGATCATGCGCTCATTCTGGTGATCCTGGACAACCGGACCACGGCCATGACCGGTCATCAGCCCCACCCGGGCGTGGACGAGACCATTTACGGTCCCAATGAGCGCAAGGTGGACATGGAAGCCATCATTCGCGGCTGCGGGGTGGAGCCGGTCACGGTCAACCCCCTCAATCACAAGGCCACGAAAGCGGCGCTTGAGGAAATGAAGAAGGGATCCGGGGTGCGCGTGCTCATCGCCAAATCCCCCTGCCCCATCCACTCCAAGCGCATGGGCGCGGGCAAAAAGGGCTCGGTAGCCGCGGTGACCGGCGATCCGGCGGCCTGTTCCGATGTTCGGGACAAGCTCGCCTGTCCGGCCTTCGCCCTGGAAGACGGGGTCTTCGCCATCAATCCGGACCAATGCTCGGGCTGCATGTACTGCGTCCAGCTTTGCGACGACATCAAGCCCGTGAAGAGAGGCTGACATGGACCGTTTGCGTATATTCCTCACCGGCGTCGGCGGCCAGGGCACCTTGACCGCCACCACGCTCCTCGCCCGTACGGTCATGGACGAAAACCTCCCCGTAACCTCCGGCGAAATCCATGGCATGGCCCAGCGCGGCGGCGTGGTGGAATCCACCGTGCTCATCGGCGGCTACATGAGCCCCAAGATCGGCCCGGGCGAGGCGGATGTTCTGCTCGGCTTCGAACTGCTCGAGGCCTTGCGCGCCCTGCCCATCCTGAATCCGAAAGGCGCCGTGGTGGGCAACAGCGAATCCGTCCCGCCCTTGAGCGTCTCCCTCGGGAAAATGGCCTATCCCGAGCTGTCCTATGTCCAGGAAAAGGCGAGCGCCTGCGCGGCCAAGGCGTTCTTCCTGCCCTGCCGGACCCTGGCGGAAAAAGCCGGGAACCTGCAAAGCGCCAACACCGCGCTTTTGGGCGCTGCGGCGGTTCTGGACGTTTTTCCTTTCGGGGTCGACGCCCTGGAACGCTCCATCCGCAAATATCTCAAACCCAAAATCGTGGATTGCAACCTGAAAGCCCTGGAGCTTGGCGCGCAATCCGCCAGGAACGCCTGAACCGGCCATGAACGGACTGTCTTCCTTTGAATGCGGCTGGCCCGTCTTCCTCGGCGCGCTGACCAGGATCATCAACGAGGCCGCGCCGGTGCGACCCGCCAGGCAGAGCCTGGACAGCATCCTGCGTATCCTGCTGGCCGCCATGGGCTACCGGCGCGTGCACCTGGAACTGTTCGACCTGCCCAAGGACAACTCCAAGATCAGCCTGACCCAGAGCAGGGAACAGACCCTGGAGCATCTGTACGGCCCCTCTCCCCTGGCCACCGGCCAGGTCATGGCCACCAAGCGCTCCCTGGTCATCGAGGACATCAAGGATCATACGGATTTCATCGGGCGCCCGCCCGAGGAAGCCGCCTCGCTTGCGTTTTTGTGCGTGCCGATCCTGTTTCCGGAATCCCCCGGAGACCCGGAAGGCAACTACCGCCCGCCGTCCCAGGCCAAATGCCTGGGAGCCGTGAGCGTGGAGATTCCCAAGGCGCCCATGGTCTTCCTGGAAGCGCATTGCGAGTTCATGAGCGTGGCCGCCGCCGTCGTGGCGGGCCTGTCCCTGCGGCTCAAGGACGAATTGTCCCGGCCCCAGCGCAAGCGCGTCATCCCGCGCAAGCCCGTCTTCGACGAACCCCACGACGTGGCGCCCGTGGCCGTTTCGAAAAGCATGCGTCTGGTTCTGCGTCAGGCGGCCCAGGCCGCTTCCAGCAACGCGCCGGTGCTCTTTAGGGGCGAGGAAGGAACGGGCAAGGAGTTTTTGGCCGAATGGCTGCACGCCCAGAGCGCCCGGGCCCACAAGCCCTTCCTCAAGATCGGTTGCGGCGCGGAGCCGCCCGAGCGGATCGAGGAAACGCTGTTCGGCGTGCAAAAAGGCGACAAATCCCAGGCCACCCGCTCCATGCGCGGGCTGTTCGAACTGGCGCTCGGAGGCAGCGTCCTGCTGGACGACATCGAGGACTTGAGCCTGGAGGCCCAGGCCGGGGTGCTTCGCGTCATCCAGGAAGGCGCGGTCATGCGGGACGGGGGCGACGCGCCCATACCCGTGGACGTGCGCATCATCGCCTCCACCAGCTCTTCCCTGGAAGACCTCTCCACCCAGGGGCTGTTCCTGGAGGACCTCTATTACGGGCTTAGCGTCATGCCCATCTACGTGCCGAGCCTGCGGGACCGCTCCGGAGACATCCTGCCCCTGGCCGAGCGGTTCCTGACCGTCTTTTCCGCCAAGCACGAGAAATCCCTGCGCCGGATATCCACCCCGGCCATCGATCTTTTGAACCAGTACCATTGGCCGGGAAACGTGCAGGAACTGGCCAATTGCATGGAGCGGGCGGTGCTCATGTGCGACGAGGGCGTTGTGCGGACCTACCATCTGCCGCCCACCCTGCAGACCGCCGAAAGCTCCAACACCGAGCCGAGCCTTTCCTTCGGCGACGCGGTGGCCAATTTCGAGCAGGAGCTTCTGGTGGAAGCCCTCAAAAAGGCCCGGGGCAACATGTATCAGGCCGCTCGCGACCTGCGCGAGAGCTACCGTGTGGTCAATTACAAGGTCAAGAAATACGGCATTGATCCCAAGCGCTTCACCTCGTCCAAGCGCTGATCGTACCGAGAGCCCGCAATGTTTCACATTGTGTTGCTCGAAGCGAGAGGAACGGCCACGCGAAGCGGGTTGGTAAGCCTTTTCCGCTCCCAGGAATAGGGATTCCCGTAGCGCGCAGCGCGTTCGGTTTTCCGGCAACACGGCGTCATCTCCGCCGGGCTCGTTCAAAAAAAACGGCGCCCGGCGGATTCGTTTAGGCCTCCAGCCGTCCGGGCGTCAGGCCTCGGGCGGAACGTAGGCTCCGGCGTCGTAGGGCTTGACGCCCTGCCTGACGGCCTGGGCCATTCGCACGCCGAGGGCGTAGGCTTCCTCAAGCTGCGCCTCGGTCAATTCCCGCAGAAGCAGCTTTTTCGAGGCTTCCTCCCGTTCGATCTCCCGGGGGAATTCGCCCGCCGCGTACATGTCGCCCACGAATTCGCCGTTGACGAGAAGCGGCGCCATGTCCCGCAGCCAGACCGTGCCCATGTCGCAGTACCGGCGCATCTCGGCGGGAGTCATTCCCGCGCTGACGATGCTGGCGCAGGCCCTGGCCTTGTCCGTCAGCCTGGGTTCGGGCGCCCCGGCGATCCCCAGGATCTCCCCGGACGGGCGGCACAACCGCCACACGGCCCGTTCCAGGAAGGTCGTCATGAGCCCGGTGACGAATCCGCTGTGCACCGGAGAGGCGAAGAGGACGCCGTCCGCGTCGGCCATCTCCTCCAATACGCCGGTCACGTCGTCATCGATGGAACAGGCGCCGATGCGGGCGCCGAAATCCTGGTAGCAGGTCAGGCAATTGGCGCAAAACCGGATGTCCAGCTTCGAGAGCATGACCATCCGTGTTTGGGCCCCGGCCGAGGCGGCTCCCCGCAGCGCGGCCTCGGCGAGCCTCGAGGTCGTTCCCTTTTCCCTGGCGCTCGCGTTCACGGCGAGAATCTTCATGGCGGACCTCCTTTTTCATTTCTCACGCCTACGTCCGCCGGGAGTTCCCGTCAACAGCCGCAAGCGAAACCGCTGGTTTTTGGCGTTTACCTTTGCCCTGTGAAGCGGTACCCCTATGGTGAAGACTCTTTGCACAGGAGGCGGATATGGCCAGCCAGTCGAGCTACGCGTTCTACCGGGAAGATATGCGTCGCATGCCTCCCCTGCGCTCCATCGCCCAGACCCTGCTTCTGGACAAGCGGATAAAACGGGTCAGTCCGGCCGAGGCCTATGAACTGGCCCAGGAGCAGGCGGACGTGATGGAAACGGATCTTGAGATCTATCCCCCGGCGGCCAAACGGCTGCGCCTGCCCAAGGGCGCCAAGGTCCTCAACAACTGCCACGGCAAAATCATCGGCCGCACGGCCGGGGCGCGGCGTTTCTACAACCGCATGGCCGGACCCGAGCGGCGCAAGGTGGAGGCGGACCTGCGCGAGGCCGTTTACGAGATGCAAAAACGGCCGCTCATCAAGGCCAACGCCATCCTGGGCCTGGATCCCGACCTCATGCTCAAGGCCACTATCGTCTCCACCAGGGACGACGCCATCAACGTCTTCAATTTCCTGGTAAATTTCACCCCGTTCGAGGAGCTGGCCGACGTCTACGAAAAAAGCCCCGTCCTGCCCATCCAGGATATCCTCATCATCGCTTTCAATGATTGGACCATCGACGATCCCTATTACCACAACCAGGGACGTCCCCAGCTCGCGTTGGTGGACGAACAGGCCAACGTCATCTTCAATTTCGGCATGCGCTATTTCGGCGAGCGGAAAAAAGGCGCCCTGACCCTGGCCTGGACCTCGGGCATGCGTCTGGGCATGGCCGCCTGCCACGGCGGCATCAAGGAACTCGATTTTTCCTCCTGCGCGGATCCGGCCGTACGGGCTGTCGGCAAGCGTTCCATCGCCTTTTTCGGCCTGTCCGGCACGGGCAAATCCTCCCACACCAATTCCCGCGACAACGGGGGCGCCCTGCCCCCCGGCTTTTCAAAGGTGGTTCTGCACGACGACGCCTTCCAGGTGGACTGTGAGCGCAAGGTCTGCCGGGTCTGGGAGCCCACGCTCTTCGACAAGACCGACGCCAGACCTCTGGATCATCCCGACTGGACCCAGGTCATCTCGGTCATGAATCTGGGGCTCACGCGCCTTGACGGCAGGATTTTGCCGCTGGGACAGGACATCCGCAATCCCAACGGCCGGGCGCTCATGGACCGGGATCTCCTTGGCGCCTACGTGAACCGGTGCGCCTTCCCGGACCTGCTGGTCTGGCTCATGAAGGACTGCTGCCTGCCCCCCATCATCCGGTTCACGGACCGGCATCTGGCCGCCGCCATGGGCGCCTCCCTCATGACCCGGCGCAACCAGTCGGAAAACGTGTCAGAGGAGGAGCTGAAAAAGCTCGTGTTCGAGCCCTTCGCCAATCCCTTCAGGGTGTATGAGCTCTACAAGGACGTGGAAGCGTTCCTGAAGATTTTCGAAAACGGGGCCACGGGCTTCAGCTTCAATTCCGTGGGATTCTGGAAAACCTCGCAGATCGATCTGCGCAAGATTCCCCTGAGCCTCTCCCTGTCCCTGCAAAGCGCCATTTTGCTCGACAGGCTTGAATGGGAGGATTGGACGATCCTGCCCGGCGCCCAACTGCCCACGCCCGAAAGCGCCGAGGCCGTCATGCCGGGCTATGCGGAGCGTTATTCCCCGGGCATCGTCGAAAACGCCGAGGACTATCAGGCCGCCTTGCGTGACAGGTTCATGCAACGCCGCAACTTTTTGCAGAATTCCGATTTGAATCAAAAACCTGAACTCTTGCTCAAGCTGGTGAATGCCCTTATGATCCGGTGCTGATCGCGGGCCGCCGGTTGGCGCCGGACGGCGGCGGGATTCGTCCCGCCGCGTCCTTCAAGACCGCCCCGACGCCTGGAGAATCCATGAACTATCGCTACGCCATCGCCATCTCGGGCCTGCTCGCCGCCCTGCCCATCCTCATCTACCTCATCCGCTTGAGCGGCATGGACGCCATCAGCTCCGATCAGGTCATCTTTTTGGCCTTCGCCTTTTCCATCACCTTTCCCACCCTCATACTGCTCTCGCTCATGCTGTTTCGCAGCCTGACGGTCATGCTTTTCGCCCTGCCCGTGTACATGACCTGCATCATCGCGGGCTATGCCCGCACCTACATGGCCATCGGCATCCAGTGCGACGGCAAGATGACCGAGGCGCTTGCCGACGCGCTCTATTTCAGCGTGGCCGCCTTTACCAACACCGGCTGCGCGGACTGCGTCCCCACGGCGCAGTTGCGGCTCATGACCGCGTCCGAAGCCTTTTTCGGCTATCTTTCCCTGGGGGCTTTTTCCGCCTGCCTCATCGTCATCCTGGTGCGGCTCATCACCACCAACAAGATCAAGCGCTAGCCCGTTCTCCGGTTCCTCACCAACAGCGGTCATAAACCGCCACTCCCGGCCGGCGCCGCGTCATGAAGCCGCGCGTCCGTCAGCCAACGGTTTTCCGTCCTCAAGGTTCAAGAATGATAACGAGCTTGGAGAAGATGATCCGGCGGCGTCCCCTCGGACCGCGATGGGACGCCGCCCGGGCTTCGCGACGCGTCATCAATTCCGATCAGGCTATAGGGTTTTCCTCTGTGCTGGACGAAAACGGCGTCCGCTTCCGGGAAAAACAAACGGCGCCGTTTGCTCCCGTATCGCTTCAGCGCGGGATCCGGCGGTTTTTCCCTGGAGCGCTCCCCGCTTCGCGAGAACGCCCAGGAAGCATTGCGGACGCTTCCCTTAGCCGGGACCAGGGCGTCGCGCCTTCCGGCCGGAGCGGAAACCGGGATGCGCCGTCTTCTCTCGTGTCGCTTCCTTGAAGAACATGCCCATGCATTTCAAGGGAGAAAGAGAATACGTCCAGCGTAGTATCCTCAAGATGCGTATCCGCGCATTTTGAGGATGCGAGGCTAGGGCAATCCGGCCAGTTGCTTGAGGGGAATGGCGCTTTTCCGGTCGAACCAATGTTCCAGGAGCCGAAACGAGATGGACCGGGACGTGGGCATGCGCAGGGAGCCGTCCGCCAGGGCCAGGCCGATGTCCTCGCGGGAAAACCAGCGGGCGTGTTCCAATTCCCCGTCTCCAGGCAGGATGACGTCGTCCTTGGCCTCGATGAGAAAGGCAACCATGAGGGAGGCCGGAAAGGGCCAGGGTTGGGAGGCGAAATAGCGCGGATGTTCCGCCCGCACCCCGGTTTCCTCGACAAGCTCCCGCGAGGCGGCCTCCTCCAGGTTTTCGCCGGGTTCCACGAATCCTGCGATGGCGGAATACATCCCCTTTGGCCAGGAGGCCTGTCTGCCTAAGAGGCACTGGCCGTTTCGGATCGCCAGGACGATGACCGCCGGGTCGGTCCGGGGAAAAACTTCCGCGCCGCATTCCGGGTTGCGGCACCGGCGCATGTGACCGGCGCAGGCGTTTTCCGTGGGGCTGGCGCAGGCCCCGCAGAAAAGGCGCCGCCGGTGCCAATAGGCGATGGCCTTGGCGTAGCCCAGAAGTCCGGCGTCGTTTTCGTCCACCAGGGACAGGATGCCGCGCAACTCCTCGAACCGCCCTTCACTGGAAAGCGCCTCGGGCGCTTCCTCGCTGTCGGAAACGTCGGCCGCGAACAAGGGGTCCCCGTCCAGGCTTCCGAGCAGGGTCAGTCCCCTGGCCCGGCGGGACAAAGCCATGACGTCCGCCAGGGGGACCGCCACGCCCCGGGGAACGTCGTGGCCGGTCACAAGATTTTTTTCGTGAAAAATGGGCAGCGCCTTGGAGGCCGGATCGGCCATCAGGCGCAAGAGTCTCTCGCGATCGTGCAAATCGGGCAAGAGCCGGCGCGCATCATCGCGGGAAAAAAGGCCGGCGTTTTTTTCCGCCCTGACTACGGTCTCCATATACGCCTCCGGCTCGTGCGGCCTATGCCGATGACACAAGCGTCTTTTGAGAAATGACGATCATTTTCCGCATATCCTCGAAGCGGACGCGGACGGGGTTCGAGGATGAGGCGCTTCGCGCTCAAACGTCTCCGGGCAAAACTGTGCGCCGGACAAACGGGAAAAACGCCGCGCGAAATTGTAATGATACGAGAGGCGCGTTCCAAAGCCAAGGGCGCGTCAGGCTCCGGCGGGGATTCGCCCGGATTTCTCCGGTCGTCCAAAGAATTCTCCGCCAGGCAGGCGGGCGCATTCCAGGAAAACCCGGTTGGGACAGCAGGCGCAACGCTCGGGGTCAAGCCGGGGCAGGATGCCTTCGATGGCCTCCTCCTTGGTGGCGAAAATCCGATCCGGCCCGATGTTCATGAAGCAGCCGCCGCGTCGAAGCACCGCCAGGGCCTCTGGCTTCAAGGAGCACAGGTACATTTCCCGGCCGGAGAGCTTGAGGCTGTGGTTTTCGTGAAAAATCATGTGGCAGCCCGCCGCGTCGATGAAATTGATGCCGCTGCCCACGATGAGGATATGACATTGCTCCGGATAGGCCGCGGTGATGTCGTGCAGGGCCTGGGCCACGTGGTTGACAGCTCCGAAAAAGATGGAGCCGTCCAGGCGCAGGACTTTGAGCTGGGGACATTCCTTGAGTTTTTTGACGGTGACGTCCGTAAACGATCGGCGCTTGTTGTCCGGGTCCGGGGCGAGGGTGATGAAATGGGGGTGCGAGGTGCGCTTCAGATACAGCAGCAGGGAGAGCATCACCCCGGCGTAGATGGCGAATTCCAGCTCCAGGAAAAGCGTGGCCAGAAAGGTGGCCGCCAGCGTGGCGATCTCGGCCCGATCCGTGCGCACGATGTGATAAAGCGTCTTGAAATCGATCAGGTTCCAGGCGGCCAGAAGGATCACCGCCGCCATGGAGGCGATGGGCAGATAGGCGGTCAGCGGCGCGATGAGAAGCACGATGGCGGCCAGGAACAGGGCGGAAAAGATGGCGGCCAGGGGGGTGACCGCGCCGGAATCGTAGTTCACGCCAGTGCGGGTGAAGGAGCCGGAGGAGGCGTAGGCCGAAAAGAAACCGGCGACCAGATTGGCCAGCCCCTGACCGACGAATTCCTGGTTGTTGTCGATGCGCTGCTGGGAGCGCGTGGCCACGGCCCTGGCCACGGAAACCGCCTCGGCCAGGCCCAGCATGGCCACGGCCAGGGCGCCGGGCACGAGCGTACGCATCTTGTCCAGGGAGAAATCCGGAAGCGACAGGGGCGGCAAGGAGTCCGGCAAGGCGCCCACCAGCCGCATGCCCCGTTCCTCGCCGCCCAGTATGGCGGCCAGAACGGCCCCGAGAACCATGGCCATGAACATGGCCGGCCAGCGGGGCCGCAGGGATTTCACCACGATAGCCGCGATGAAGGTGGTCAGGGCCACCGTGAGCACGAAGGGATTGGTTTCCGGCAACCTCCGGACGATCTCGCCGATGGTCACATGAAAGGCCATGCCCTTGGGCAGGTTAACGCCCAGGAAATTGCCGAGCTGGCTCAGCATGATCAAAAGGGCCGCGCCCGCGGTGAAGCCCGTCACCACCGAGTGGGAGACGAAATTGACCAGGGCGCCGAGCCTGGCCAGGCCCAGGGCGAGCTGGAAGACGCCGGTCAGAAAGGTCAGGGTGAGGACCAGACGCACGTATTCCGGGCTCATGGGATCGGCCAGAAGGCTCACGTTGGCGAAGATGACCAGGGAGATGGCCGTGGTGGGACCTGAAATGAGATGCATGGAGGAACCGAAAAGCGCGGCGACGATGGTGGGGACCATGGCCGCGTAGAGGCCGTATTCCGGCGGCAGGCCTGCGATGGTGGCGAAGGCCACGCCCTGCGGCACCACGATGACCGCGCCCGTCAGTCCGGCGCCGAGATCGGCCCGCAGCGCGCGCTTGTTGACGAGATGCCGCCAGGAAAGAAACGGCGCCAGAGAGATCAGGAATTTCAGGGCGCGATCGGTCCTGGTCTCCTTTTGGGGAATTTCGCAACGGACGCCTTCATCGGCGGGCATGAAGCCTCTCCTTTCGCATGGCCTCTTGTTACGCGCGCTTAAAGCGCCGGGCAAGGGCGTTCCCCAAAGGCGGCCCTGAAAAACAATCGCGGGACGGCCCCCATGGAAGCCATCCCGCAGCAAAAGGTCCCGGTTGCGATGGGCGTTAGGCTTTTTCCACCCGGACCTTATCCTCGAAGGTGGCGGTGCACTTGTAGGTCGCCCCGCCCGCCTGGAAAACGTATTCATTGCCCGGGAACAGCTGTTCATTGGGCGTGAAGGCGTCGCCGATATACAGGTCCTTGGCTTCGGCGTTGGTCTCGAACCGGACGGTGGTGCCGTCGGCCAGGGTAACCAGATCCTCATGATGGATTTCGACCGGCAGATCCGCTTCGGTATAACTCATGATACACTCCTTTGTTGGTGTTCGATCGCATAATTTCAGCTTGGGAAGATTTTCCCAATGAAACTATACAGACCAACTGACCAGGAATGCAAGCGAAATCAAAAAAAATCGCTGGACGAGGGAAATCAGCCCGGGCTCGATTCGCTGCGGCCTTCCAGGGGATCGGGAATGAAATGCGCGCCGCTTTCGATTTCCCTGACTTGCTCGTCCGTAATGTCGAGAAAAGCCACGCCCATGCCAGGCAGAACATGCTTTTCCCCCCAGGGCTTGCTCCAGCGGATCAGTCCGAATATCGGGGTGGTATTGGCGAGCTCCAGTATCTTCAGATAGATGAAGGCCGACGATTCAACGGGGTCGAGGGTATGGACGTAACATCCCTTGCTTGAAATATTGAGGATGTTCGCTGGACGGGTTTTGGTCATGGCGGGGTCGTCCTCCCTGGAGATGAGGACATTGAGCCTGGTCGAATAGCGCCTGACCGTCCGCATTCTGGAAGGACAGACGTTCTTGCAGTTGTGGATGAAATGATCCACATCGTCCAGAAAGACCGCCCGGCCGTTTCTTTCCACCCGGGCCCGAAGGATGGGCAGGGACTGGGTCAGCTTGAACAGCCGGTCCCGTTCCGCGCTTTCCGCTTTCATGACCGAGGGGATGTCCAGAATGAGGCCGGCGCAGACCAGGGCCGGAAGGCATTCCACGAGCTCGCCGATCTTCGAGAATCCTCTGGAGTTCAGCCCCACGCCGAGAAGGGCCTCGTCATAGGGCTTCAACGATTCGGACAGGACAAGAACGTTGACCGGTTCTTCCACGCAATCCATGCGCCACTCCTCACGTTCCGTTTGCTCTCAAAAGACCGGCCGCATCGACCGGGCGCGCTACAAAGCGTCGCCGTTTTCGCGGATATCGTTCACGATGCATTCCCTGAGCCGCTTGGCCACGGGACCGGGCTTGCCGTCGCCTATGGGCGCGCCGTTGTAGGCCACGATGGCCAGTGCGTCGTTGGTGGTGCCGAGGATGACCATCTCCCTGGCCGCCAGGATATCCTCTTCCCGGATTTCCCGGTAGGTCACCGGGATCTCGTCCTTGACCAGCTCGAAGGCCCGCATCATGGTCGTGCCGGTCAGGGCGTTGGTCAGCTCGGGGACCACGATCCCTCCGCTTTCGTCCACCAGGCAGATGTTTTCCGTGGCGCCTTCGGCCATGAATCCCCGCTCGTCGAAACAGACCGGAAAATCCGCGCCCTTTTCCGTGGCTTCCTTTTTCATGAGCACGTTGGGCAGGTAGTCGATGGATTTGATCTTGGCCAGCCAGGGCTGCTTGGCCGGGATGGAAGCGCGAAAGGCCGTGGCGCCGCGTTCGTAGACGGATTCCGGCTTGGGCGTGAAGGCGCAGATGACGATATAGAGGCTTGCGGCCGGACATTCCGACGGGTCCACCCCGAAGCCTCCCGGTCCCCGGCCGATGAAGATGCGGGTCATGCCGTTTTTCGTCCCGGCCGCCCGGGAGACGTCCAGGACATGCTGGCGCAGGGTTTCCCAGGAGCATGGCGGGGTCAGGCCGATGGCGGCCGTGGAACCGCGCATGCGCCGGATGTGGGCGTCGAGCTGATACAATTTCCCATCCACGAACTTGAGCGCCTCGAACACCCCGTCCCCGCGATGCACGAGGTGATCGTCCGCGGGCAGAAGAAGCAGCTTCGGGTCCTTGCACACGGCGCCGACGCGGTGTTCGTAAAAAGCCAGAATCTTGGCCGCCCCGGGACGGTCCAAGGAGAGCATGCGCTGCAAATAGACATCGGAATCTACGATCTCGAGCATGGAGCCTCCGGCGGGAATCCGCCGTTTTGGATGAAAAAGGGGCCCTCCCTTCCGGCGGAAGGAAAGGCCCCTGATGCGCGTCTTATTTGCAGACCATGCCACGCTCAAGGAGCAGTTCGGCGATCTGCACGGCGTTTAACGCCGCGCCCTTTCTGATGTTGTCGGACACGATCCACAGGTTGAGCCCGTTGTCGATGGTCTTGTCCTCGCGGATGCGGCCCACGAACACCTCGTCCTCCCCTGCGCAGGTGATGGGCATGGGGTAGATTTTCTCGGACGGGTTGTCGAGCACGCGAACGCCCGGCGCCTGGGACAGGATGGCCCTGGCTTCCTTGGGGGTCAGCTTCTTTTCGGTCTCGATGTTCACGGATTCGCTGTGGCCGTAGAACACCGGCACCCGGACCGTGGTGGCGGTCACCCTGATCGAGTCGTCCCCCATGATCTTGTTGGTTTCTTTGATCATCTTGATTTCTTCGTACGTGTAGTCGTCGTCCGAAAACACGTCGATATGGGGCAGACAGTTGAAGGCGATCTGGTACGGGTAGACCTTGGCCTCGGGGTCCTGCATGTTGAACAGTTGCCGCACCTGGGTTTCCAGTTCCACGATGGCCTTTTGGCCGGTGCCGGAAACGGCCTGGTAGGTGGACACGATAACCCGCTTGATCGTGGCCGCGTCGTGCAGGGGCTTTAACGCCACCACCATCTGGATGGTGGAGCAGTTGGGGTTGGCGATGATGTTCTTGTGCCAGGACACGTCGTCCGGGTTGACTTCGGGCACCACCAGGGGGACAGCCGGGTCCATGCGCCAGGCGCTGGAATTGTCGATGACCACGCAACCGGCCTTGGCGGCGAACGGCGCGAATTTCTTGGAGGTCCCGCCTCCGGCGGAAAACAGGGCGATGTCGATCCCGGCGAAGGAATCCTCTTTGAGTTCCTCGACGGTCAATTCCCCGTCTTTAAAGGGAACGGTGGACCCGGCGGACCGGGCGGAAGCGAAGGCCCGGACGGTGGTGGCCGGGAAATTCCGCATTTCAAGGGTCTTGAGCATTTCTCTGCCCACCGCGCCCGTGGCGCCGCACACCGCGACGACGCATTCGCCGTTGCCCATAACATCCTCCATATAGGTGCAGTATTGATCCCATCCGGAGCCGTTCCGGACAGGTGGTCGCCAAAAAATGATCGCTACAAGCCGAGCCTGCGCACGATCCGCAAACAGGCGTCGGCCTTGTTGAGCGTGTACAGATGCACGCCCGGCGCGCCGCGTTCGAGCAGGTCGGCGGCCTGGCGCATGGCGTAGGCCACCCCGGCCTCGGCCACGGCCTCCTGCCCTCCCCGTTTCTCCGCGTCCTCGAGTTCGCGCATGAAATCCGGGGGAACGCTCGCCCCGCACAACCCGGCGATGCGTTTCAGACCGCCCAGATGCATCACCGGCAATACTCCCGGCAGGATGGGTTTGTCCATGCCCATCTCTTTGGCCTTGTTGACAAAATCGAAATACAACCGGTTGTCGAAAAAAAGCTGGGTCACGGCGAAGTCGCCGCCCTGGGCGAATTTCAGCTTCAGATAGCCCATATCCTCAATAAGGGAGGCGGCCTGGGGATGCTTTTCCGGATAGGCGGCCACGCCCACGCCGAGCTCCGGGTAGCGGGCCTTGATGAAGGACACGAGGTCCGAAGCGTGCTTGAAGGCCTCGTTGTCCGGCTTGAAATCCGTTTCCCCCTTGGGCGGGTCGCCGCGAAGGGCCAGGACGTTGTGCGCGCCCGAACGCGTCAGGTCATCCAGAAAACCCATCAGCGCATCCGCGTCGGCTTTGACGCAGGTCAGATGGGCCATGGGGGTGAAGCCGGTTTCCTGAAGCCGGGCCACGATGTCGAGGGTGTTGGCCTGGGTCCCGCCGCCCGCGCCGTAGGTCACGGAGACGAAAAGCGGATTCACGGCCCGGAGCCGCGCGGCGGCCTCGAAAAAGGCCGGCCAGGCCTCTTTTTCCTTGGGCGGGAAAAACTCGAAGGAAACGAAAGGGCCGGTCTGGTCTTGTATGAGATCGATGATTTTCATGCGTATTCCAGAAGGTCTGTCGCGCGGCCGGACGAAGAAAGACGCCTTCGCCTATCGTCCGGAAACGGCGCCTTGCGCGCCGATCTTAGCCAATTCGCGAACAATATCACGATCGGCCTCGAGAAATGGCCAATCAGGCGCCTCGGCGGGCGCGACCCAGGCCATGCGCTGGCCTTCCAGCGGCTTGGGCGTCCCCGTGAAGTCGCGAACGTGGAAAAAATGAAGCCGCACGCTGATTCGCTCATAGGAATGCGCTTTTTCCTTCCAAAAGGCAAATTCCCGGACGGATACGCCGAGTTCCTCCTCGAGTTCGCGCACCAGGGCCTGCCCCAAAGTCTCCCCCGGCTCCGCCTTGCCGCCGGGAAATTCCCAGAATCCGGCCATGGGCTTGCCCTGGGGGCGCTCAACGGCCAGATACCTGCCGTCGCGCCAGAGGATGGCCGCCGCCACCTCCACGTAGGCCCGCTTATCCCCCTCGCTCACGCCGCGCTCCTGTCCGCTTCCAGAGCCTGGATTTCCTTTTCCAGCGCTTCCATCTTGAAAAGAAGGCGATCGCTTATTTCGGAAAGCTCTCCATAGCGCTTGCCGAGCTCGGAAAAACGCTTGGCGTCGGCGTAGGTTTCCGGGTCCGCCATGACGGCCTCAAGCTCGGATTGCTCGGTCATGACGGTTTCGAGCTCGGCCTCCAACGCGGCGTAGGCCTCCTGCTTGGGCTTGATGAGCTTGTACAGGCGGTTGCGCTCCTCGGCCTGGCGGCGTTTGAGCTCCTTCTCGTCTTTTTTGGAAAGCTTCGCGGCGCTTTCCCTGGCGGCCTTCCCGGATTCCTCCCTGGCGGCTTCCCGGGCGGCCGCTTCGATGGCGCCCACGTATTCCTCGTATCCGCCCTGATAGGCGGTGAGTCCCTCGGGTCCCACGCCCCAGACCTCCTCGGCGATTTCCCCGAGCAGACGCCTGTCGTGGGCCACGAAGAGGATGGTTCCCGTATATTCGCCAAGCGCCCGGATAAGCGCTTCCCGGCTTTCGAGATCCAGGTGGTTGGTGGGTTCGTCCAGCACCAGGAAATTGGCCCTGGCCGTGAACAGCCCGGCCAGAAGCAGGCGGCTCTTCTCGCCGCCGGACAGGCGCGAGACCGAGCGCTCCCAGTATTCCTCACCGAGCAAAAAAAGCCCCAGCACGGAACAGACCTCGTTGTGGGTGGCCTTGGGACCGGCCAGACGGCGCATTTCCGACATGACCGTCTTGTCGGGCTGGAGAATCTCGGTCTGATGCTGGCTGAAATAGCCCATGACGATGCCGGTTCCCATGCGCACGGTTCCGCCCGTGGGCGTCAGATCGCCGCTTATGCATTTGAGCAGCGTGGTCTTGCCCGCGCCGTTGGGACCGGCCAGCGCCACCTTCTGCCCGCGATAGAGATGGAAGGTCAGCTTGGGCCACAGGGGCGCCTGATCCGGGAAATGAAACGAGAGATCCGCGACCGAAAGCACGGTCTTGTCCCCGCGCGCCGGCTCGGGCAGCGAAAAATCGAGAA